>JAISNL010000077.1 GCA_031276235.1 Prevotellaceae bacterium
AAGAACAAAATTTGAAAGCCATGTTATGATTAGTTTTTTGAGTGGAAAAATCATACGAAATGCTTACGCCGATTTGTTTGAACAAATGGAAGAAGAAAATAATCCGCAATCAAAAAACAACTGGAAACAGGGTGAAAAACGCGTATTTTCGCTCGAAGCGCAAGCAGTTTTCAGCGCCGGAAGAGAACTTTGGAAATATTACCATGCCCAACCGAATGTAACCGTCAACGCTTCGCTCTACGATATTCGAGCATACTTTCAGGGGCGCAACAACAAGGGCAAAATGAACAATAAAAGCGAAGACAGCCATTATACCGAACTTATAGCCGCTCTGCGCGACAGCCTTAAAATCCTCGCCCGCAAAATCGAACTCAAAGTGTATAAATACGGATTTCTGAAGCCATAAATGACGCAGACAGTTGAAAGTCAACCAACCACGCAGCGCGGCATTGCGAACGTTAGCGTAGCAGTCCATAAGAGTGAATAGAAAAATAAAAAATAACTGTCAACTGTTCTCGCAAAGACGTTTTGCGTGGCAAAATTTTTTGCCACTACGGTCTTTTTGTGAATTGGCTACGCTTCGGCGAGGCTTTCATTCGTTGTTGCAAACGTCTCAGAACCCTTGATGAGGCTTTCGGAAACATCCGAAACATTCCCCGATACTTCGATGAGGCTTTCGCAGACTTGCGATAGGGTTATACATACGCAGGTCGTTACCCTGATATTTTTCTGGATGGGCAAACATCGAAATGACGGCAAAACAATGGCAAACGCTTCCTGTTTTCCTGCTACAGATTCAGCTTCATGCCTTTTGGATATTTTACGCTGTAACTTATAGTATATTCTTTTGTTTCGCCGGCTTTGAGTGTTTCTTCCCAAGTTATTATTCCTATATCTTCGCGGTTTACGTGTGGCATTGTCGTTTCTTCGAGTGCAACTGTAATATCTTTATGCGTTGACAGCGGATACTGGTCTTTCAGAATCATTGTAATATCTCGGTTTTGATTGTTGCGAACGGTAATTTTGTAGGTCAATAATATTTTTGTATCCGAGCCTAAAAATTTCACGCTGCTAAATTCCTGCATTTTTTCACGCTTCACTGATATTCGTTTGTCGCCGCCAAGCGTGAATGTTAATTTTGCGTTTGCAGATGCTGCGTCTATTGTGCTTTGCCCCATGTATGTGCCGTCGTATGTAATGTTTGCCTGTCCGCTCATTAAGTTCAGTTTTTCCCATTCTGCAATTTCGGCAATCAGATATGTTTGCTTATCGAGTTTCGGAGCGCAATAATATTTATACTCGGCATTGTTTATTATTTGTTTTTCGAGTTCGATAATCTGTGCTTTTCCATCGCTTTTTACAGTGTATGGAATATCTATTGCAAATGTTCTGTTCAGTTGGGTTTCCGATTGTAAAACGTAATCTTCCATTGTTTTTGTTGTAATCACCACAACCCCGTTTGCCGCACGCGAACCGTAAACGGATGTAGCCGCATCTCCTTTCAAAATGTTAACGCTTGCTATTTCATCCGGATTTATTGATGGCGCTTCCTGTTCGTTTACAATCACTCCGTTTACAACATAAAGCGGATACTGTGTATTGTTACCCGAACCTATTCCTCTTATTGTGATGTTGCGTTCGCTTATCGGGCGGTCTTGCTTGGCGTATGAAAGGCTGTTTTGCACAATATCTTTGTCTTCTTCGTTTTCTTCCTCGTACTGGTATGAATACTGTTCGCGCAAAAACCATGCTTTGAACACAGGCGCGGTTCTTCCGTTGTTTGGGATTCCTGTCGATAAGGTAATGTTTACTTTATTCCAGTCTATTCCTGTGGTTTGCTGTACTCCTGCTTTGGTTGTCAAGTTTATCGGGGTTTCGGGCGATGAAATGTTTATATCATAAAAAGGTATCCAGTGCGCCGAAGCGGAAAAATATTTTATTGTTAATTGAGCGTTTACTGCAATTGGAGATGATAGTTTCAGTTTCAGTATTCCTGAATTTTTTCCGTGTTTCACTTTTTCCTGTTCAAGTTGTTGCTTCAGACGTTCTATTTTGTTTTTAACAGTTGTTCTTTCTTTTTCCAGTTTCGCTATTGCAGAGGTATATTCAATCGATTTTGTTTGAAATACATCTATGTTTTTATTCAATTCTTCTGTAGCCAGCGATTTTTCGGCAACGGTAATGTTGTGCGTAATGCCTTGTTTGAGCAGCGCAAGCATATCGTTGCTGATTTTTATATCGGCTGTAATTTTTGTCAGATGATCATTATAAAACGCTATCGAATCTGCAATTTTTTTCGTTACTGTACTTTGCTTTTCATTTTGCAGATAATCTATCGAATATTCAAATGAAGAGACAATAACTCCGTTATTGATTTTTATTTGCAGGCTGTTCTGGTTGATTACGGGGCTTATTCCTTCAACCGTAATTTGATTTTCGCCTTTTACAAGCTGCACCGATGCGGTATGAGTGAGTTCCGTTCCGATAAAAAATACGGTTACATCTTTCAATGCCGCCGTTATAACTTTTGAATCGTCCGAAAATGCCTGTGCTGTAAATGTAATTAGCAGCAATGTTGTAATAAGATTTCTTTTCATAATTAATTGTATTTGGGATTTAATTTAATTTAATTTATTTTTGCAAAGTTATTAAATTTTTCTTAATCAAAGCGATTTTGAATAAGTTTATGGAAAACTGCAAGTAACATTGGATTGCTACGTTTCATTTTCTGTTTTGTTTGCGCCCTTTCATTACGGCACTGCGAGTTTTATTAATGATTATCACTGTTTCTTCATCTTATCGGGCAAAACATTTTTGCCTCTACGGTTTATTCTTCATCATCATTAAGGCAAACACGCGGATTTGCCCATACATTTTCAACTTTCAACTGTTAATGACATTAGCGAGTTTAACACTCATGATGCTGCGAAATTTTTATTACCTTTGCGAAAAACATCTATTAAGCCATGAATTTTAAAGAAACTGTTTTACAGGGCATACCGGCAGAATTGCCAATGCCGAAACCTTACGACAAAGACATAAACCATGCGCCAAAACGCAAGGATATTCTTACAAAAGATGAAAAAAAACTTGCGGTGCGCAATGCTCTGCGCTACTTTGAACCGCGCCACCACGCAACGCTTGCCAAAGAATTTTATGATGAACTGCAAAACTATGGTAGAATTTATATGTACCGCTTTCGTCCTGACTACGAAATTTCGGCTCGCAGCATTTACGATTTTCCGCACAAGTCTGTTCAGGCTGCAGCCATAATGCTTATGTTAAGCAATAATCTTGACAAAACCGTAGCTCAGCATCCGCACGAACTTATCATATACGGAGGCAACGGCGCTATTTTTCAAAATTGGGCGCAGTATCTTCTTACAATGAAATATCTTGCAACAATGACAGACGAACAAACGCTGGTTTTATATTCAGGGCATCCGGCAGGGCTGTTTCCATCTCACAAACATGCGCCGCGAGTGGTGATTACCAACGGCATGATGATACCCAATTATTCTTCGCACGAAAACTGGGAACGGTTGAATGCGCTTGGCGTTTCGCAATACGGACAAATGACCGCCGGCTCATTTATGTATATCGGACCTCAGGGAATAGTTCACGGAACAACAATCACAGTGATGAATGCGGCGCGGCGGATTTGCAAAAACGGAGAAAGTATTAGCGGCAAATTATTTGTTTCAGCAGGACTTGGCGGTATGTCGGGCGCACAGGCAAAAGCCGCCGTTGTTGCCGGACTTGCAGGCGTGATTGCCGAAATCAATCCCAAAGTTATTCAAAAACGATATGAGCAGGGCTGGGTAAATGAAATTTTCGACAATCTTGATTCGCTGATTCCGCGAATACGCAAGGCTGTAGCCGACAAACAGGCTGTGTCTATTGCCTATCAGGGCAACGTTGTTGACCTTTGGGAACGTTTGGCTGGCGAACATATAAAAGTTGATATTGGTTCAGACCAAACATCGCTTCACAATCCATGGGCGGGAGGTTATTATCCAGCAGGATTTTCATTTGACGAATCAAACATAATGATGTCCGAAAATCCTGATATGTTCAAAGCTGCCGTTCAGCAGTCATTGCGGCGACAGGTGATGGCAATAAACAAACTTGCACAGTGCGGAATGTATTTTTTTGATTATGGAAATGCCTTTCTGCTTGAAAGCGGTCGAGCAAAAGCCGACATATTCAAGCCTGATGGCGATTTTATTTACAATTCCTATGTTCAGGATATCTTGGGACCAGATTTTTTCGACTACGGTTTCGGACCTTATCGCTGGGTCTGCACATCCAACTGCCCTGATGATTTGGCAGAAACAGATGCAATAGCAATAAAAGTTTTAGAAAATATGCTTGCAAATTCTCCTTCGGAAATCAAATCTCAACTTGCCGACAATCTTCACTGGATAAGAGAAGCGCGGCGCAATAACCTTGTAGTAGGTTCGCAGTCCCGCATACTTTACGCCGATGCCGAAGCGCGAATATCTATTGCTTTGGCTATGAACAAAGCAATTCGAGAAGGGCGCATTTCAGCGCCTGTCGTTCTCGGTCGAGACCATCACGATGTATCAGGCACGGATTCACCTTTTCGCGAAACGTCAAATATTTACGATGGCTCAAAATTCTGCGCCGATATGGCAGTGCAAAACGTTATAGGCGATTCGTTTCGCGGAGCAACATGGGTGTCGCTGCACAATGGCGGCGGAGTAGGCTGGGGCGAAGTTATAAACGGCGGATTCGGAATGATGATAGATGGCAGCGATGAAGCCGAACAGCGCATAAAATCAATGCTGCACTGGGACGTAAACAACGGCATAGCACGCCGAAGTTGGGCGAGAAACAAAAGCGCAATATTTGCCATACAGCGTGAAATGCAACGCAGTCCAAACCTGCAAATAACATTGCCCAGTATAGCCGATGATGATTTGATAAATGAAATTGTGAAATAGAGTTGAAAGTTGACAATGATAATAATAATGAACGCCATTGCGAAGAGCGTAGCTACAAAAAAATAACTGTCAACTGTTTCGGTTTGTCTGATAATAATAAAGAAAAAATAACAAGCAAACTCAAATACTATGGATTAGAAATCCATAGTATTTGAGTTTTAGCCCCAAAAGTCTGATACTTTCGGGGCTAAAAAATTGATATTCGGATTTTTTACATCTTATGCGCCGCGTCCCTCAAAGCGTTTTTGAAGTTGAGAAATTTACTGATTTCGCCAGCCCACAAAACAATGGAAGTTATGCAAATAATTATCCCCCAGTCCTGCGCAGCAAGTGGGGTTACATTGAACATCTCGCCACCAACGGCTACGATGAGCCATTGTCCGCCAAGAATTACAGCTGCGATTGCCAAAAAACCTGTCGATTTTGAAAGGTTTGCAAAAGCAGATTTTCCCGTGAGGAATGCTTTTGCATTGAACATATTCCAGAATTGCAACATCACGAAAATGGTAAAGAACAGCGATAATTCGTAAGCTGACAAGCCGTTACCGTGTGAAAAGTTGAAGTAGGAGTTGCCAAAATCAACAATGCTGAATTGAGAGAGCGAAGTGATGTCGGCGTGTTTGAAATATTGTACCAAACCGAACAGCACAAACACAAAGAAAATGCCAACACCAAGAATGCTTTTCCACATTTTACGGCTGATAATAAAGGCAGTTGTTTTGCGTGGTTTGTCGTCCATAACTTTTTGTGAAGGCGGGAGAGAAGCCAGTGCCAACGCTGCAAAAGTGTCCATAATGAGGTTTACCCAAAGCATTTGCGTAACGGTTAGAGGTGATTCTGTTCCGAGAAATGCACCAATCAAAACGATAAGGCAAGCAGCGACATTGATTGTCATTTGGAAAAGAATGAAACGCTGAATATTCTGATAAAGAGAGCGTCCCCACATCACTGCACGAGTGATACTGCTGAACGAGTTGTCGAGAATGGTAATGTCGCTGGCTTCTTTGGCTACCGAAGTGCCATCGCCCATCGACAAGCCGACTTGTGCCTGATTGAGTGCAGGTGCGTCATTGGTGCCGTCGCCGGTTACGGAAACGACTTGGTCTTTGTGTTGCAAAAGTTCAACCAAACGCTGTTTGTCCATTGGACGAGCGCGAGAAATAATTTTCAAATCGAGTACAATTTTCAACGCATCTTCGTCAGAAAGTGCGGCAAAATCAGTGCCTGTAATGTGATGGTTGTCGGGTTCGTTTTCGCTCCAAAGTCCGATTTGACGACCGATTTCTTTTGCCGTACCAGGAGTGTCGCCGGTAACGATTTTCACATTGATACCCGCTTTCAGACAATTTTTCACTGCATCGGGAACTTCAAGGCGAACAGGGTCGGAAATGGCGACTATTCCTAAGAAATTGAGAATTGAAAATTGAGAATTGAAAATTAGTTTTCCGTCTTTTATATAATCGGCATTTTCGTCTTCAATTATAGCATAGGCAAAGCCGAGTGTGCGCATTGCTTTATTTTGATATTCATGCAGCTGCTTATCGACCTCCTCTTTAGAAACGGGACTGTTTTTGCACAACGCAAACACGATCTCGGGTGCGCCTTTCACATACAACACTTTTTTACCAAGCAACGGCGAATTGACAATGGTTGCCATATATTTTCGCTCGGTAGAGAAAGTGAGTTGCTCAACAATTTCGGCATCTTCACGCAAAGACAGATAATTTACACCGTTTTCATGCAACCAAATCAGCAAGGCGCCTTCGGTTGGATTGCCAAGTGCGGCAATTTTTTCCGCTTTGGAAAAATCGAGATAAGCGGTAGAATTTACAGCGATACCTTCTTTTATCACCTCATCCCCTGATTTATCTCCAAAAGGCGAAGGGTGACCGTAAAATTTCGTTTCATACACCTTCATCTGATTTTGTGTGAGCGTACCGGTTTTATCGGTGCAAATAACCGTTGCTGCGCCCATTGTTTCGCAGGCGTGCATTTTGCGGACAAGGTTGTTGGTACTCAACATTCGTTTCATACTCAACGCCAACGATAGTGTTACGGACATTGGTAAACCTTCGGGAACGGCAACCACAATCACTGTTACAGCAATCATTACGGTTTGCAGGAAAAACGAGCCGAAATCAATCCAGTTGAAAGCGTCCATTCCAACGAAAAACCACACAAGGCGACCGACAATAATCAGTGCGGCAATGGCGTAACTTGCTTTGGTAATTAGGTGAGCCAAGCCGTCGAGTTGCTTTTTGAGCGGCGTTTCCACACTGGTGTCAATTTGCGCCCTCTCGTAAACCTTGCCATACTCGGTACTGTCTCCCACTTTCAGCACTTGCATGATGCCGTGTCCATCGGCAACGGTGGTACCTTTCATTGCGTTGTTCGACGGGTAAGTGGCATCTTTGTCGAAGTCGGCGGGGTTGGTGGTTTTCTTGCAAACAGGTTCTCCTGTGAGCGTAGATTCGTTGATTTGCAACGAAACGGCTTCCAACAGTTCGCCATCGGCAGGGACTTCCTCACCTGTTTCGAGAATCACAATATCGCCAACAACCACCTCTTTTTTAGTGATTTGGCAAACATTGCCATTGCGAATAACTTTTACAAGCGTGTCATCGTTTACTTTGTTCAGCACTTCAAACTTTTTGTTGGCGGACAACTCAAAGAGAAAGCCGACAACGGTGGCGAGAAGTACGGCAATGAGAATACCCGCCGGCTCGAAAAATACGCTCGCCGTTTTACCTGCACCCCAAAATTCATAGCACGACACGCCTATTGACAATGCTAAGGCAATCAGCAAAATAATGATAATAGGGTCGGTGAATTTCTCTAAAAACTGCGACCATAACGATTCTTTTTCCGGTGGAGTTAAAATGTTTTCGCCGTATTTGTTCCTGCTTTCAAGAACTTGGGCATCCGACAGCCCGCTGTAATGGTGTTTATTTTCCATCTGTATAAAATTGATTTTTATTGGTGATTATTAAATATTTATTCATGATTAATATTGTTTTCGATATTTTTAGATACTGTTTAAATTTAACTAAAATTATTAATAAATATGTGCAAGTCAGTCTATTATCTTGAATTTATTTTGTGCCTTTGCGTTATTAACTAAATAAACTGCAAAGAATGAACAAAACAAATTATTCAACCAACCTTACTGATAAACAATACAAAATTATAGAAAATATTTTAGAACCACAAAAGCATAAAAGAAGACATTCATTGCGGGAGGTTGTAAATGCCATTTTATATTTGTTGAAGACAGGTACGAAAAAGCAAGCAAGATCAGCATCACCAAGCGCAGGAATAATAGACAGTCAGAGCGTAAAAACGACAATCACAGGAGGAGAAGAAATCTGCAATTTCAATTAGCAAATGCTACTTTAGGAAAAAAAAACTCTCGTTGCGGGGCATGCCCTGCAACGAGAGTCAGGAAAAAATTCTTACTTTTATGTTGCAACGAAAAAAGCACATTTAACCCATAAAAAAGATACACAATTTCTGCATGGAAAATCTTTTGCTCTATCCGTTCTCAAAATTGTCGGACACTGCGCCAACAAACATACACTACGTAAGATTGCTGATTTTTGATGCGGAAATCAAACTGTCCAACTGTGTGCTGTTTGACGTTGATTTATCCTGTCTGCTCTATCATGCACGACAAGTAAAAGAGTTTGCTATCCTTCATTTGCGTTAATACATACTTTCGCCAAGTAATCTAACCGTTTCTTTTTTATAAGAGCAACGATTATACTTTTCTCCGCAACACATCCAACAACTGCATGGTTTTCGTACAGACTTATACACCGGATTCCAATTCGCTTTGTATAAATCAATCCAGCGTGGGTTTCTAATTCGCTCGCCATTGATTATAAATTCACCACCATAACTACCGTATGCAGCTTGCAGTTTCATTTGAACCGTATAAATACGATTCCGTTGTTCAATTCTCCAATGTTTGTTTCTTTTTTCCATCATCACGTTCTATTATTATTATTGTCTTGAACGTGTTTGATATAACAAATAAAAATGAGTTAATAATTGTATTCATCGTGTTAAAATGTTTATTATTGCAATATGCAGACAAAGATAATACTTTTTCATCTTGTACATATAAGGTATATTTAAAAAAAGGCTTGGCAGATTTCAAGAAATCGTTTTCTTCCTTTTCTTTTAATTGTACGAAAGTGTATCTGCAGGCAGATATTTTCACAACTGTCTATAGTTAATAGTTTTTCTAATACGCCATTATCATGTTCGGACAATAAGAAAGTAGTGTTAAGTAAATTTTAATATGCCGCAATCTTTTTGTGCCTTTGCAGCAAAAATTTTTATGCAACTTACAGCGTAAAATTAACAAAAGAGGAGGTATCAGACCTTCAAAAATAGAGAGCAAAGCATCCAGTGTTCAAACATATCGAGCCGCCTTCATACTGCTCAATGTAGATGAAGGCTAGTTCAGTAATGGTAAAAATCCGAATGCAGAAGCAAAAAATTAAAATAAAATTGTAACTTTGTAGAAAAAAAAAATATGAATTATGAAAGAAGAATTAACAACACTAATGCACATGTAATTTTGCAAAGATGAAGACGAAAGAGTTGAATTGGCTGCAGATGGAGTGTTTTTTGACGTTTTTGTAGATAAAAAAACTACGCTTGAAAAGGCATTGCAGAGGTATTCGATTACCGAAGAACAGTTTTATGAAAATATGCCTTATAAGGATATGCTTACCTTTGCAGAAACTCCATTAGAAGAATTGCAGAAGAAGTGGCATAACTTTACAAAAGAAAAACATGAAAAATATAAAGCATGTAAAAATAAATTTGAAACATGCCAAATGATAGGAACGGATGAGAATAAATTAATAATAGAATATAAAAAATACATAAAATCACTAAAAAAATAAGGGTTGTTTTTGCAACCCTTATTTTTTGCGCTACGTATAATGCTTGTTTATACCAGCGACTTTTCCACAAGTCCCAGATTAATCCTGCTTAACAGGTAACAGAATTACATCCTGTGATATATTTTAATTCCGCTTTTTGTTTTTTGGGGATTTTCTGGGTTACATTAGCAAATAGTTTTTTTTCTAAAAAAACAGAAAAAATTAAATGCAAGAAACAAAAAGTTACCGGCAATTGCCGGTAACCCCACTTTAAAACAACATGAAAAATGATTATTCTGCTGCGTTAATTGCTGTATTGTTTTCAACATCGGCAACAGTGTTTTCTTTCGTATCTTTTGTTTCTTTTATCTCTGTTATTTCTTTTTCTTCCGTTTCGGCAACCTGTTTTTTAGTTACGGTTTCTTCCACTATTGTAGCGTCTGCTGCTTTTCTTGCACGGCTTCTTCTCGTAGTTTTCTTTGCTTCTTTTTTAGTTTGTCCCGCAAGTGCGGCTGCATTAAAGTCAACTAATTCTATCATTGCCATATCGGCGGCATCGCCTAAGCGAAATCCTAATTTCAGTATTCGCGTATATCCTCCGGGGCGGTCTGCTATTTTCGGAGCTACACTACGAAACAGTTCTGATACTGCGTATTTATTTTTCAAGTAAGAAAATACCGTACGTCGCGAATGAGTAGTATCGTATTTTGATTTTGTAATAAGCGGTTCTACGTATGTGCGCAACGCTTTTGCTTTTGCCAGAGTAGTTTCGATGCGTTTGTGCATAATTAGCGATGCCGCCATATTCGCAAGCAAGGCTTTGCGATGTCCTGATTGTCTGCTTAAATGATTGTAATTTTTATTATGTCTCATAATTATTATTCTTTATCAAGTTTATATTTTGCTACTTCCATACCGAATGATAATTTAAGATTTTCTAAAAGTTCATCGAGTTCGGTAAGTGATTTTTTGCCAAAGTTTCGGAATCGCAACAAGTCGTTTCTGCTTAATTTTACAAGTTCGCCAAGCGTTTTAATATCTGCAGCTTTCAGACAGTTTAGCGCTCTCACCGACAGTTCCATATCAATTAAACGCTGCTTAAGTAATTGGCGTATACGTAATAATTCTTCATCAAATTCATCGTGAGTTGTAACTTCGTCGGTTTCTACTGTAATTTTTTCATCACAGAACAGCATAAAGTGATTGATTAATACTTTTGCTGCTTTTTTAAGCGCTTCTTTCGGATGCAGCGATCCATCGGTAGTTATTTCGATTATTAATTTTTCGTAGTCGGTTTTTTGTTCTACTCGAAAATTGTCTGTTATAAAATTTACATTTACAATAGGTGTAAATATTGAATCAACAGGTATTACTCCAAATTCTTCTATTTCCGGCTTGTTTTCTTCGGCAGGCACCCAACCTCTGCCTTGTCCTATTGTAAGTTGCATTTGAATTTTTGTATTTTCATCCATATTGCAAATCACAAGTTCGGGATTAAGGACTTTGAATATTGACATATTGTCGTTTATGTCTTTTGCAGTAAGAACAGTTTTTCCGGAAACGTTAATATTTATTTTTTCTGTTTCTACTCCTTCGAGTTCATTCTTTTTCAATCTTATTTTTTTAAGGTTAAGAATGATATCAACTACATTTTCAATAACACCCGGTATTGTAGTAAATTCGTGTTCTACACCGGATATTTTTACTGACGTTATTGCGTATCCTTCCAACGATGAAAGCAGAACTCGTCTGAGCGCGTTTCCGATTGTAATGCCATAGCCCGGTTCGAGTGGACGAAATTCAAATCGTCCGAAGACATCATTTGCTTCGAGCATTATTACTTGATTCGGTTTCTGAAATGCTAATATTGCCATATCTTTTTATTTTATTAATGTTTGTAAAGATTGAAGCATAATCGTTGCTTCGTTATCCTTCAATTATTTAGAGTATAACTCTACGATTAACTGTTCGTTGATGGTTTCCGGAATTTCGCTTCGGTCAAGTTTACTTATATATTTTCCTGCAAGCGCCGTACCGTCCCATTCAAGCCATGAGTATCTGCTTGTTGTCAGTCCGCTTAATGAATTTTGTATTGCTTCAAGAGATTTTGATTTTTCACGAACGCCAACAACATCTCCTACTTTTACTATACATGATGGTATATTACACACATCGCCGTTAAGTATAATATGACAGTGGTTTACAAGCTGACGGGCTGCTGCTCGCGTAGGTGCAATTCCCAAGCGGTAAACGATATTATCCAATCGGCTTTCAAGTAAAATGATAAGGTTTTCGCCTTTGCGTCCTTTCATTTTTGATGCGCGTTCGTAGAATGTACGAAATTGGCGTTCAAGCAAGCCGTAAGTATATTTTACTTTTTGTTTTTCTTGTAATTGAATACCGTATTCGGATATTTTTTTGCGTTTTTTTGCCAATCCATGCTGTCCGGGAGGAAAGTTTTTTCTATCCAGGTATTTATCCGGACCGTAAATAGGTTCGCCGAATTTACGTGCAATTTTTGTTTTAGGACCTATGTATTTTGCCATAATTTTCTATTTTTTTATATATTAAACTCTTCGTCTTCCTTTCGGGCGGCATCCGTTGTGCGGGAGCGGCGTAACATCTATTATTTCCGTTATTTCAATTCCGTTTGAATTTATGGTACGCATTGCAGATTCTCGTCCTGCTCCCGGACCTTTGACAAACACTTTTACACGGCGAAGCCCCAAGTCATAAGCTACTTTGGCACAATCGGCTGCTGCTGTTTGGGCTGCATAAGGCGTATTTTTCTTTGAGCCTTTGAACCCCATTTTGCCTGCCGACGACCAACTTATAACTTGACCATCGTTATTTGTCAAAGAAATAATAATATTGTTAAAACTTGAATGGATGTGAGCTTGCCCCGCAACTTCAACTTTCACAATTTTTTTTCTGGTTGTTCCTTGTTTTTTTGCCATTTTACTTATTATTTAGTTGCTTTTTTCTTGTTTGCTACCGTTTTTTTCTTTCCTTTGCGTGTTCGGGCATTATTTTTTGTGCTTTGTCCACGTACCGGTAATCCTATACGGTGACGGATTCCGCGATAACATCCGATATCCATCAATCGTTTAATGTTCAACTGAATTTGTGAACGAAGTTCGCCTTCTATCACATATTCGTTTCCAATGATACTACGAATTGCGGCTATCTGTTCGTCATTCCAATCTTTTATCTTGGCATTAACGTCAACGCCTGCTTTTGCTAGAATAGTACGCGATGCGCTACGTCCTATTCCAAAGATATAGGTTAATCCTATTTCGCCTCGTTTGTTGTCTGGTAAATCAACACCTGCTATACGTGCCATTTATTTTCCTTTTAATTGTTTAACTGTTTTTTTAATCTTCTCAATTTATTAATTTAATTATCCTTGACGTTGTTTAAACTTAGGATTTTTTTTGCAAATAACATACAAGCGACCTTTTCGCTTAACTATTTTGCAGTCATCACTACGCTTTTTAATTGATGCTCTTACTTTCATATTGCTTTATTGTTTTAATTTAATTATTTTTATTCGGGTAACGGAATGCTATTCGTGCTTTTGTCAAATCGTAAGGCGACATTTCTACTCGTACTTTATCTCCGGGAAGAATTCTAATGTAGTGCATTCTCATTTTACCCGAAATATGTGCGATAACAACGTGCCCGTTATCCAACTCAACACGAAACATTGCATTCGACAATGCTTCTATTACCATTCCATCTTTTTCTATGGCTGCCTGTTTTGCCATTTTTTTATTATTACTATTTTAATTTTTATCTAAATTATCCGAAGAATTAATTAATTGTGTCTTCTATAAATTTGAATGTTGACAGTATATCTGCTTTACCTTTGTCGCGTATGGCAACTGCTAATTCAAAATGCGCCGAATATTTTTTATCACACGTACGAACCGTCCATCCATCGTCTTCTATGTATATATCTCGTTTACCTGCGTTAATCATTGGTTCTATACATATTACCATTCCGCTTTGCAGTTTTGCTCCGTTTCCTTTTTTACCGTAATTGGGAACATCCGGTTTTTCGTGCATATTTCGTCCCAGTCCGTGTCCTATCATTTCGCGAACAACGGAATATCCATGTCGTTCTGCGTGTGTTTGAATTGCGTTTGAAATATCGCCTGTTCGTGCGCCTGAATTTATCTGTTCTATGCCTTTAAACAGGCATTCTTTAGTAATTTTCAGAAGATTTGCGGCTTCTGCGCTTATTGTGCCTACTGCAAAAGTGTATGCCGAATCGCCGTAAAAGCCTTTCATTTTTGTTCCGCAATCAACAGAAACAATATCGCCTTCCTGCAAACGGTAGTTTGACGGTATGCCGTGTACAACTACACTGTTAACCGATATGCAAAGAGTATTTGGAAAACCGTTATAACCCAAAAATCCGGGTTCTGCTCCATTATCACGAATAAATTCTTCGGCTATTCTGTCAAGCTCAAGAGTTGTGATTTCCGGTTTTATATGTTTTCCGACTTCTGCCAAAGTTTTGGATACTAAAAGATTATTTTCTCTCAGTATTTCAATTTCTTCGTCGGTTTTCAAATTTATCATTAAATAAAGAACTTTTTATTGTCAATTACATTCCTGAACGACCTTTCAGTTTTCCTGTTTTCATCAATCCATCATAATGTCTCATTAAGAGATGGCTTTCTATTTGCTGCAAGGTATCAAGAATTACGCCAACAAGAATCAGCAGTGATGTTCCTCCAAAAAATTGTCCAAATTGACGGTCGATGCCAAAAGTCAAAACGGCAAATGTAGGAAGAATCGCTACTATTGCTAAAAATATTGAGCCGGGTAATGTTATTCTTGACATAATGCTATCCAAATATTCTGCTGTTTTTTTGCCGGGTTTTACTCCGGGTATAAATCCGCCGTTCTTTTTCATATCTTCAGCCATATTTGTAGGATTAACCGTTACGGCTGTATAGAAATATGTAAACAGCATTACCAGCATTGCAAATATAAAGTTGTACCAAAACCCGTATTGATTATTCAAGGCTGATGAACCTGCAAATCCTGTAAACAATAATGGAATCATCATCAATGCCTGAGCAAAAATAATGGGCATAACGCCTGCCGCATTTATTTTCAATGGTATGTACTGACGGTTTCCTCCGTATTGCTTATTTCCTATTATGCGGCGTGCATATTGTACAGGGATTTTACGCACTCCCTGTACAAGAGCTATACATGCTACAAAGACAATGAACAGAACAACCATTTCGACAATAAACATCAAAATACCGCCTGTTGTTTCCGTAAATCGTGTTCCTATTTCAGCTACTAAGGCAAATGGCAAGCGTGCAATGATACCAACCATGATTATCAGCGATATTCCGTTTCCTATTCCTCTGTCGGTAATACGTTCTCCAAGCCACATTACAAACATTGTACCTGCAAGCAGTATTATGGTTGATGTTATATTAAACCATAATCCTTGAGAAAGGAAAGCTTCTTGAGGTAATTGCAAATGCAGATTGACTACGTATGCAGGTCCTTGAAATACAAGTATCAATATAGTAAGATAACGTGTGTATTGGTTCATTTTGCGGCGTCCGCTTTCGCCTTCGCGCTGTAAACGCTGAAAATAAGGCACCATAATTCCCAGCAACTGTATAACTATGGATGCTGATATATATGGCATTATCCCTAATGCGAATATTGAAGCATTAGCAAATGCGCCTCCTGAAAACATATTGAGTAAGCCTATAAGTCCTCCGCTTGCCTGACTTTCCAGCCCCGAACCGCTTATTGCATTTGCATCTATGCCCGGAAGGACGACAAAACTACCCAATCGATAAATCGCAACCAAAGCCAGCGTATAAAAAATTCTCTTACGCAATTCTTCGATTTTGAAAATATTTTTTATCGTTGTGATAAATTTTTTCATTGATTTTCAGTTTTATGTTTTTTATCGATTTTAGTAATTGTTCCCTGCTGTGCTTCTATCATTTCAATTGCTTTTTTCGAGAAAGCATGTGCTGCAACATCAAGTTTTGCGGTAAGTTCTCCGTTACCCAGTATTTTCACAAGATGATTTTTTGACACAAGACCTGCATCTACAAATGTATCAAATGTCAACGTTGTTATGCCTAATTTTTCAGACAATGCTTGTAATGTCGAAACATTTATAGCTTTATATTCTTTACGGTTCATATTTGTAAAACCGTATTTAGGCAAACGGCGTTGCAAAGGCATTTGTCCGCCTTCAAAGCCTGCTTTTCGCGAATATCCAGAGCGCGACTGTGCGCCTTTGTGTCCGCGTGTGGATGTACCTCCGCGTCCTGATCCCTGTCCGCGTCCTATTCTTTTATCTTTATGTGTTGCCCCTTTTGCAGGACGTAAGTTATTCAATTCCATAGTTCATCCGAGTTGTAGTGTTATTCGATTTCTTCTGTTCGTATCAAGTGTTTCACTTTTTCTATCTGACCCAGCAATGAGGGTGTGATTTGTCGTTCAACACTGTGGTTTATTTTTCTTAAACCGAGTGATTCAAGAGTTGCCCGCTGTCTTTTTGTTGAGCCTATTTTGCTTTTTACCTGTGTAATTTTACATTTTGCCATTTTGTTATCTCCTATCCTTTAAACACTGTATTAAGCGAAACTCCTCTAACTTCTGATACTGTATAGGCATCTCGCAGTTCTAATAAAGCGAGAACCGTAGCTTTCACTAAATTATGCGGATTTGATGAGCCTTTGGACTTTGCCAGCACATCGGTAATTCCTACGCTTTCGAGAACTGCACGCATAGCGCCTCCTGCTTTTACTCCTGTACCTGGTCCTGCAGGGCTGATATACACTTTTGCTCCGCCAAATTTAGCCACTTGTTCATGCGGTATAGTTCCTTTATAAACAGGAACTTTTACAAGGTTTTTCTTTGCATCTTCTGTTCCTTTCTGAACGGCTGTTGCTACTTCGTTGGCTTTGCCAAGTCCATAACCTATAATTCCGTTTTCGTTACCAACCACAACAATAGCTGCAAAACTAAAGTGGCGTCCTCCTTTTGTTACTTTTGTAACACGTTGAACGGCAACCAATCTGTCTTTTAATTCCAAATCGGTAGTCTTTACTTTTTTGATATTTAAATTTACTGCCATAATTTTTTAAAATTTAAGACCGCCTTCGCGTGCCGATTCTGCTAAACTTTTTATCCGTCCGTGATATAAATATCCGTTGCGGTCGAAAACTACTGTTTCTATGCCTTTTTCTTTGGCTTTTTGCGCTACAAGTTTTCCTACTTCTTTTGCAACTTCAATGCCCGGTTTTCCTTTTACTTGATCGGCAATATATTTGTCGGCAGACGATGCTGCTACAAGCGTTATGCGTTTCAAGTCATCTATAATTTGTACATAAATCTGTTTATTGCTTCTGTAAACAGACATGCGAGGTCTTTCTGCTGTTCCGCTCATTTTTTTGCGAATACGATATTTAATTCTTTGCCTTCTTTCTGTTTTGGTAAGTGCCATACATTAATCTCCTCAATTATTTAGCGTTAGCGGATTTTCCTGCTTTGCGACGCAACTGTTCGCCAACAAATTTAATACCTTTTCCTTTGTAGGGTTCAGGTTTACGCAACGAGCGTATCTTTGCGGCAACTTGTCCGATAAGTTGTTTGTCAATACTGGTCAGCGTCAAAATCGGATTTCCTTTTCTTTGCACAAACACTGAAGCTTTCACTTCATTTGGCAGTTCAAAATGAATATCATGCGAATATCCAAGGCTAAATTCGAGTATTTGACCTTTTGCTTCTACTTTGTATCCTACGCCTACCAGTTCCTGTTTTATTTCATATCCTTTCGATACTCCCAGTACCATATTATTCAGCAACGCACGATAAAGTCCGTGCATTGAGCGATGACGCGGCTGATTCGTCGGGCGTTCCAGCGAAAACTTGCCGTCTTCTACCTTCACGGTAATATCTGGGTCAACTTTTTGACTCAATTCGCCGAGAGGTCCTTTAACCTTAACCACATTTCCGTTTTCTACCTTCACGTTTACGCCTTGTGGAAGGTTTACAGGTAATTTTCCTATTCGTGACATTATCTCAATTTTTTTATATTAACTAATATAGCATAAAACTTCGCCGCCAACGTTCAAATCACGAGCTTCTTTGTCGGTGATTATTCCTTTGGAAGTTGATATTACTGCTATTCCTAATCCGTTAAGCACTTTTGGCATTGTTGCCGCATTTGCATAACGACGCAAACCCGGTCGGCTCACACGGTCAAGCGATTTGAGCGCCGATTTTTTTGTTACGGGATGGTACTTCAATGCTATTTTGATAGTACTTTTCACACCTTCATCCATAAACTTGTAGCTCAGGATGTAACCTTTTTCGTGCAGGATACGTGTAATTTCCTTCTTTATCTTTGATGATGGAATTTCCACTGTTTTATGTCCTACTCGAGATGCATTTCTAATTCTTGTCAGATAATCTGCAATTGGATCAGTCATTACTTTTTATTTTTAATTTATAATTTTACTTTTTGTTTCGTTATTAATTTTCATCATTTTTAGCGAAACATGATTCGGTCGTGTAACCGATATCCAGATTATTTTATTTATTCATTATTATATTACAAGTGTTTACCAACTTGCTTTTGTTATTCCCGGAATCAATCCTTGTGAAGCCATTTCGCGGAATTGTATGCGGCTGATGCCAAACAGTCGCATATATCCTTTCGGGCGTCCTGTTATTGAACAGCGATTGTGCAGTCTCACTCTGCTTGAATTTTTCGGTAATTTTGCAAGACCTGCATAATCACCTGCCGCTTTCAGCGCTTTGCGTTTTTCTGCGTATTTTTCAACCAGTTTTGCTCGCTTTACTTCGCGTGCTTTCATCGATTCTTTTGCCATATTATTGATTCTTTTTTGCGTTTTTAAATGGTAATCCGAATTCACGGAGAAGGGCATACGCTTCTTCGTCGTTGTCTGCGCTGGTAACAAATGTCATTTCCATTCCAAATATTTTTGTTATTTTATCAATATCTATTTCGGGAAATATGATTTGTTCGCGCACTCCTAAAGTATAATTTCCCCGCCCGTCTAATTTGTCGTGTATTCCTTGAAAATCGCGGATACGCGGTAATGCTATCGATATCAGTCTATCAAGAAATTCGTACATTTTGCCGCGGCGAAGAGTAACTTTCACTCCTATTGGCATTCCTTTTCGAAGTTTGAAATTGGAAATGTCTTTTTTGGATGTCAATACTATTGCTTTTTGTCCTGTGATAGTAGATAGTTCATTTTGTGCTACTTCTATCAATTTTTTATCGGCAACAGCTGCTCCTACTCCTTGGTTCACTACTATTTTTTCCAAACGTGGCACTTGCATAACAGATTTGTATCCAAAGTCTTTCATGAGTTTTGGTACAATTTCTTCTTTGTATTTTTTTTGCAAAGTTACTACGTAATTTTCAGGAATTACCTGTAGTCCTGCATCTTCTTTTTTTGTATCTTTCTTTGCCATTATTTAATCTCCTCGTTTGTTTTTTTAGAGTAACGAACAAGTTTTCCTGTGGATTCACTTATACGGCGTCCTATTTTTATCGGTTTGCCTTCGGCATCTGCCACTTGCAGGTTTGAGATGTGTATGGGCGCTTCTTTTTCGATAATTCCGCCTTGCGTGTTCTTTGAGTTTGGCTTTGTATGTTTTTTTACCATATTTACGCCTTCTACTATTGCGCGTTCAGTTTTAACGAGAACTTGCAGTACTTTACCTGTTTTGCCTCTGTCTTCGCCAGCATTTACGTAAACTATGTCGCCTTTTTTGATGTGGAATTTTCTTTTCATTTCAACACATTTTATTATTATAATACTTCGGGAGCTAAAGAAACTATTTTCATATAATTATCGCGCAGTTCTCTTGCTACAGGACCGAATATGCGAGTGCCGCGTATTTCGTCTTGGTTATTCAGCAGTACGCAGGCATTGTCGTCAAAACGAATGTATGAGCCGTCTGCGCGGCGTACTTCTTTTTTTGTTCTTACTATTACTGCTTTTGATACTGTACCTTTTTTAGCATCTCCGCCGGGAATTGCGCTTTTTATGGTAACAACTATTTTGTCGCCCAAAGAGGCGTATCGTCTTCTTGTTCCTCCCAATACTCGGATGCAAAGTACTTCTTTTGCTCCGCTGTTATCTGCTACTTGCAATCTGGTTTCTTGTTGTATCATAATTATTTAACTTTTTCAATTATTTCTACTAAACGCCAGCATTTTGTTTTGCTTAGCGGGCGTGTTTCCATTATGCGCACCGTATCGCCTTCGCTTGATTCGTTTTTTTCGTCGTGTGCAACAAATTTTGTTGTTTTGTTCACAAACTTTCCGTATATAGGGTGCTTAACTTTGCGTTTTACTGCTACTACTATGGATTTTTCCATTTTGTTACTTACAACTATTCCTATTCTTTCTTTTCTGAGATTTCTTTCCATAAAGCGATTATTTTTTTTCGTTAGTTTGTTTTTGTTGCAATATAGTAAGCATTCGTGCTATATCTTTGCGTAATTTCCTGATTTTCGACGTATTTTCTACTGGCGATATAGCATGATTCATCTTCATTGTTGACAGGTTTGCTTTTTCTGTTTCTATGTGTTCAATCAAGTCGTTAATTGCCATTTCATGTATTTCTGTTGTCTTCATATTTTCTTATTTTTATACTGATTCTTCAACATAATCTCTTCTCACAATGAATTTTGTTGCTATCGGAAGTTTTTGTGCGCCAAGTCGCAATGCTTCTTTTGCTACTTCTATCGGTACGCCTTCGGCTTCAAATATTATTCTACCCGGATTTATTGTTGCCACAAATCCTTCGGGGTTACCTTTACCTTTACCCATACGTACTTCCGCGGGTTTTTTGGTAATAGGTTTATCGGGAAATACACGAATCCAAATTTGTCCTTCACGTTTCATGTAACGAACTATAGCCTGACGTGCAGCTTCCAATTGACGACCTGTCATCCAGCATTCTTCCATTGCTTTTATTCCGAATGAGCCGAATACCAATTGATTTCCTCTTTGGGCATTGCCTTTCATTTTGCCTTTTTGCTGCCTTCTGTATGTTGTCTTTTTGGGCTGTAACATTTTTTTTCTCCTTTAGAAATCATTTTTATTTTTTAGATCTTCTTCCGCTTTCGCGTTTAGGTTTTCTGTCGGCGTTACGTTCATTGCGTCCCGTATTGAAATTACCTCCTGCAGGTCCTGCCAATGATGCTATTCCTACATTCGGCGAAAGGTCGCGTTTTCCGTAAACCAATCCGTTGCATATCCAAACTTTTATGCCAAGCAAGCCTACTTTTGTAAGCGCTTCGGCAAGGGCGTAATCTATATCGGCACGGAATGTGTGCAACGGAATACGTCCTTCTTTCAAAGTTTCGGTACGCGCCATTTCGGCTCCGCCCAAACGTCCTGAAATTTGGATTTTAATACCTTCGGCGCCCATTCGCATTGTTGCTGCGATTGCTGCTTTCAGTGCGCGTCTGTATGGCAATCTGCCTTCTATCTGGCGTGCTATTCCGTTGGCTACAATCACGGCGTCAATATCAGGGCGTTTTATTTCAAAGATATTGATCTGTACTTCTTTGTTTGTTATTTTTTTTAATTCTTCTTTTAACTTATCTACTTCACTACCTGCTTTTCCGATAATCATTCCCGGTCGTGCGGTATTGATGGTAACAGTGATAAGTTTGAGTGTACGTTCTATAATTATTTTTGATATTCCTGCTTTTGAAAGACGTACATTAAGGTATTTTCGTATTTTTGAGTCTTCAACTATTTTAGAAGAAAAGTCTTTACCTCCATACCAGTTTGAATCCCATCCGCGAATTATTCCCAATCTATTTCCTATTGGATTTACTTTTTGTCCCATATTATTCTTCTTTTGTTTTTGTACCCAAA
The DNA here is from genome assembly GCA_031276235.1 of Prevotellaceae bacterium. Classification (GTDB taxonomy): domain Bacteria; phylum Bacteroidota; class Bacteroidia; order Bacteroidales; family UBA932; genus JAIRKV01. The sequence goes on from JAISNL010000077.1 coordinate 21,795, forward strand.
ATTATAGTTACATGGTTTGACCTTTTACGGATTCTGTGCGCTCTTCCTTGCGGAGCGGGTTGAATTCTGCGTAATATTCTGCCTCCATCTACAAAAATCTCCTTAACACATAAATTTCCTTCTTCCATGTCGTTTGCGCCTTCGTTTTTTGATTCCCAATTTTTAATTGCCGACTTCAGTAATTTTTCAAGACGCAATGATGCTTCTTTTTTTGTATATTTAAGAATATCAAGGGCATGTCCTACTTCTACGCCGCGTATCAAATCTGCCACCAAACGCATTTTGCGAGGCGAAGTTGGACAGTCGTTGAGTTTCGCATAACTTTTATATTTTCGTTCTTCTTTCAGCTTTTCTGCCGATAATCTTTTTCTTTTACCCATTATGTTATAAATATTTGGCGTTAGTTATTATTTTTTATTTCCTGAATGACCCGAAAACTTACGTGTTGGAGCAAACTCTCCAAGTTTATGTCCTACCATGTTTTCGGTGATATAAACAGGTATAAATTTGTTTCCGTTGTGTACGGCTATCGTATGTCCTACAAAGTCAGGAGCAATCATGCTTGCGCGAGACCAGGTTTTTATCACTGCCTTTTTATTTGCTTCGTTCATGGCAATGATTCTTTTTTCTAATTTTGGTTCGATATATGGACCTTTTTTCAGCGATCTACTCATAGTTATTTCTCCTTAATTATTTTTTACGGCGTTCAAGAATAAACTTTGATGAATTTTTCTTGGGATTGCGTGTTTTATAACCTTTGGCTGGAATACCTTTTCGTGAACGCGGATGTCCGCCTGATGCACGTCCTTCGCCGCCACCCATTGGGTGATCTACAGGATTCATTACTACGCCTCTATTGCGTGGTCGTCTGCCGAGCCAGCGTTTACGTCCCGCTTTTCCGTGCTGCTCAAGGTTATGGTCTGCATTCGACACTGTTCCTATTGTTGCTTTGCACGTAACCAGCACCATACGTGTTTCGCCCGAAGGTAATTTTATGATTGCATATTTTCCTTCGCGTGCTATAAGTTGCGCATATGTTCCTGCACTGCGTGCCATCACTGCGCCTTGTCCTGGATGAAGTTCTATGTTATGAACTACCGTTCCAAGCGGAATTTCGGAAAGAAACAATGTATTGCCTACTTCCGGTGCGATGCCTGTGCCTGAATTTATTTCTTGACCTACTTTCAGTCCGTTTGGAGCAATAATATATCTTTTTTCTCCATCTGCATAAACAACAAGCGCTATACGCGCACTGCGATTGGGGTCATACTCAATAGTTTTCACTGTTGCCTGTATTCCGTCTTTTTCGCGTTTAAAATCAACTATGCGATACATGCGTTTGTGTCCGCCGCCTATATAACGCATTGTCATTTTTCCTTCGTTATTGCGTCCTCCTGATTTTTTCAAAGGCGCTAACAAGGATTTTTCAGGTTTTGATGCTGTCAATTCATCAAATGTACCTATTATTTTATGTCTCGTTCCGGGTGTTACCGGTTTAAACTTTCTTACTCCCATAATGTTTTAGATATTACTGAAAAAGTCAATTTTATCATTTTCTTTCAGAGTTACAAAAGCTTTTTTGTAACGATTGGTTCTGCCAGATACAAATCCTGCTTTTGTATATCGGCTTTTATTTTTTCCGTGGTAGTTGGCAGTGTTAACTTTTTCAACAGATACTTTATATACTGTTTCAACAGCTTCTTTTATCTGAATTTTGTTAGCTCTGTGGTCAACTACAAAACCGTAACGATTTAATTTATCGCCTTGAATCATCATTTTTTCGGTTGCTAAGGGCTTTATTAATATTTCCATAACTTATTCTATTCCAAATGTTTTGTGTAGCGCATCAACTGTTGTTTCAAGTAAAACCAGTTTAGATGCATTCATAATATCATAAGTAGATAATTCCGAAACTGTAGTTACTTTCACTTTTGCAAGGTTTCGAGCTGATAAAAAGAGATTTTTATTTGGTTCGGAAAGTATCATTAATGTTTTTTGATTATCAAATTTAAGATTATTGCTCAATTTAATAAAATCTTTAGTTTTCGGAACTTCAAAATTGATGTTTTCAACTATAGTTATTGAATCTTTTTGAGCCTTGTAAGCAAAAGCGCTCATACGTGCAAGTCGTTTAACTTTCTTGTTCAGTTTAAATCTGTAATCGCGCGGTTTTGGCCCGAATGTACGACCGCCGCCTACGTAGATATTTGCTTTAATGCTGCCATGGCGCGCTCCGCCGCCGCCTTTCTGACGTCCCATTTTCTTTGTACTGTAGGCAACTTCCCATCTTTCCTTGGTTTTGTGTGTTCCTTGCCGTTGATTAGCAAGGTATTGTTTAACATCAAGGTAAATTGCATGGCTGTTAGGTTCAATACCGAAAATGGCATTATCAAGCGTTGCAGTTTTTGCTGTTTTTTCTCCGTTAATATCGTAAATTGCTAATTCCATTTTTTAATCCTCAATTATTAAATATGAACCTTTCGCTCCTGGTATGGAACCTTTAACTAACAACAAATTGTTTTCGGGTATAACCTTCAAAATCCTAAGGTTTAATACTTTTACCTTATCTCCGCCCATTCTTCCTGCAAGACGCTTGCCTTTAAATACGCGAGATGGATACGACGATGCTCCCATTGAACCGGGCGCTCGCAAACGATTATGCTGTCCGTGTGTTTGTCCGCCTACGCCTCGAAATCCGTGGCGACGTACTACGCCCTGAAATCCTTTTCCTTTTGAAACTCCTGTTACATCCACCCAACTCTCTTCGCTAAAATCGGCAACTGTAACTATATCGCCGAGCAGCAATTCTCTGCTGAATGTTTTTGCAAATTCTGCCATCCTGTATTTAGGTGCAGTATTTGCTTTTTTGAAATGTCCCAAAAGACAGTTATTAGTGCGTTTTTCTTTTTTATTGTCATAGGCAAGTTGAACAGCTTCGTAGCCATCTGTTTCAACTGTTTTCACTTGCGTGACAACACATGGACCAGCTTCAATTACGGTACAGGGTATATTTTTCCCTTCCGCATCAAAAACGGATGTCATTCCGATTTTTTTTCCAATAATTCCTGGCATGTCTGTTTTTTTAATTTATTAAAATTTACTTTTCTCCTGTTTGGATATTATGTAAGTTGTTTATTATTTAATTTATTATTTCTACTGTTATTTTTCCGAATTGTCGAAAAAATCATCATACTTTAATTTCTACTTCTACTCCGCTCGGTAATTCCAGTTTCATAAGCGCATCTACTGTTTTTGGCGTTGAACTGTAAATATCCAGCAAACGTTTGAATGCACACAGTTGAAACTGTTCGCGCGCTTTTTTGTTTACAAAAGTAGAACGGTTTACCGTGAAAATTTTCTTTTGTGTAGGTAGCGGAATGGGTCCGCTTACGATTGCGCCTGTCAATTTCACTGTTTTTACGATCTTCTCTGCCGATTTATCAACAAGTGTGTGATCGAATGACTTGAGTTTTATTCTAATTTTTTGACTCATTACTAAACTGTTTAAAATTTCATTTTTAAATTTATTCAGGTTTTATATTTTATTCATCATCTGATAATTTCTTTCCTGATGCTTTTTCTATTACTGTTTTTGCTATACTTGCAGGCACTTCATCGTAATGCGAAAATTCCATTGTTGATGTTGCCCGTCCTGATGTAATTGTGCGTAATACGGTTACATATCCAAACTGTTCCGACAGCGGAACTTTTGCTTTTACAACCTGTGCATTTCCTTTAGCTTCAGTGCCTACAATTATCCCGCGTCTGCGATTTAAATCGCCTATTACATCGCCCATGTATTCATCGGGCGTAACAACTTCGAGCGACATTATTGGTTCCATCAATACTGGATCTGCTTTTATTGCTGCATGGCGAAATGCAGTACGCGCACATATTTCAAACGAAAGTGAATCGGAATCAACTGGATGAAACGAACCATCTTTTAATTCTACTTTCATGCTTTCTATTTCGTAACCTGCAAGCGGACCGTTTACCATCTCCGCTTTAAATCCTTTTTCAACCGATGGTATATATTCGCGAGGTATGTTTCCGCCTTTTACGCTGTCTATAAATTGTAAGCCTGTGATTTCCTTATTGTCAACAGGTCCTATTGTTACTATAATATCTGCAAATTTACCGCGACCGCCTGTCTGTTTCTTAAATACTTCGCGATGTTCGCAGGTTTTGCGCAATGCTTCCTTATAGTTAACTTGCGGCGCTCCCTGATTGATTTCTACTCCAAATTCCCGTTTTAAACGGTCTACAATAATTTCCAAATGCAATTCGCCCATTCCGCTGATAATTGTTTGACCGTTATCTTCGTCTGTTTTTACTGTAAACGTAGGATCTTCTTCGGCAAGTTTGCCAAGTGCGATGCCTAATTTATCAAGGTCTTTCTGCGTTTTTGGTTCTATTGCCAAGCCAATAACGGGATCGGGAAATGTCATCGATTCCAACGATATTGCATGTTTTTCGTCGCAAATGGTATCGCCTGTACGCAAATCTTTGAATCCTACACAAGCGCAAATATCTCCCGCTTCAACAAATTCTATGGGATTTTGCTTGTTGGAATGCATTTGATACAGCCGTGCTACGCGTTCTTTTTTTTGCGAGCGACTATTATAAACATAGCATCCTGCATCAATGCGTCCGGAATATACTCTAATGAATGCCAAGCGTCCTACGTAAGGATCAGTGGCTATTTTGAATACCAGCGCACAAAACGGTTCTTTCGCATCCGATTTGCGAGATATTTCATTATTATCTTCATCTGTGCCTATAACTTCGCCTTTATCCAATGGACTTGGCAAATATCGAACTATTGCATCAAGCAAATACTGTACTCCTTTATTTTTGAACGATGAGCCGCACATTACAGGCACAACTTTCATTGCTATAGTTGCTTTGCGTAATGTTTCCACTATTTCTTCTTCAGATATGGAATCGGGATTGTCAAAAAATTTTTCGAGCAGTTCATCATTAAATTCAGCTATTGATTCGATTAGTTTTTCGCGAGCCTCTGACACTTCTGCTTTCATGTCGGCAGGCACTTCTTCTATAACAAAATTATGTGTTACTGTTTTATCGTCAAAAAATATGTATGCTTTATTGGTTATAAGGTCAACAACGCCTTTAAACAGTTCTTCCGCTCCTATAGGCAATACTATAGGAACAGGATTTGTTCCCAGTTTTTCTTTCATTTGCTGCACTACGCTCATAAAGTCGGCGCCTGTTCTGTCCATTTTATTTACGTATGCTATACGGGGAACTTGATATTTTTCGGCTTGCCGCCAAACGGTTTCCGATTGCGGTTCAACGCCGCCAACTGCACAAAATGTTGCTACTGTTCCATCCAATACGCGCAAAGAGCGTTCTACTTCAACAGTAAAATCAACGTGTCCGGGCGTATCTATAAGATTTATCTGATAGGTTTTATCTGCATAATTCCAAAATGTTGTAGTAGCTGCCGATGTAATAGTTATTCCGCGTTCCTGTTCCTGTACCATCCAGTCCATGGTTGCGGCACCATCGTGAACTTCGCCTATTCGATGCGTTTTGCCTGTATAAAATAAAATACGCTCTGATGTAGTTGTTTTTCCTGCATCAATATGCGCCATAATTCCTATGTTTCTCGTATATTTTAAATCTCTTGCTGCCATTTATTTTTATTTATTCTCAACTTGCGGAATTAAAATTTGAAATGTGCAAATGCTTTATTTGCTTCCGCCATTCTATGCATGTCTTCTTTACGTTTGAATGCAGCTCCTTCCTGATTGTATGCCGCTATTATTTCAGCGCACAATTTTTCTGCCATCGAATGTCCAGAACGTTTACGTGCAAATACAATCATGTTTTTCATACTGATTGAAATTTTTCTTTCGGGTCTCACTTCAATAGGCACTTGAAAGTTTGCGCCGCCAATACGTTTACTCTTAACCTCAACTTGAGGCGTAACATTTTCAAGCGCTTTTTTCCAAACGTCGAGAGGAGCCTTATCAGAATCTTTCATCTTCTCGCCTATCATATTCATGGCATCATAGAATATTTTATAGGCAATACTCTTCTTTCCCTGTAACATTAAACCATTTACAAATCTGGTAACCAGTGTGTCGCCAAATTTGGGGTCGGGAAGCAGAATCCTCTTTTTAGGCTTCGATTTTCTCATTTGTTTTTAATTTTATAATATGTTTTTACTAATTCAATAAACATTTCCGTGGTTTTATTTTTTCTTAGGACGTTTAGTTCCATATTTAGAACGGCGTTGATTACGTCCTTCTACTCCTGCTGCATCAAGCGCTCCTCTTACAAGGTGATAACGCACGCCCGGAAGATCTTTGACACGACCGCCGCGAACTAAAACTATCGAGTGTTCCTGCAAATTATGTCCTTCGCCCGGTATATAAGCGTTCACTTCTTTGCCGTTAGTTAACCTTACGCGAGCAACTTTACGCATTGCCGAGTTCGGTTTTTTGGGAGTTGTAGTGTAAACGCGCACACATACTCCTCTGCGTTGTGGACATGCATCCAATGATGGTGCTTTGCTGCTGTTTTCTGCCTGTAAGCGTCCTTTTCTTACTAATTGTTGAATTGTTGGCATAAATTACTGTTATTCAAATATGTTATATTTATTCTTTCCTCAAAATTGGGTTGCAAAGGTAAGTGTTTTTTTTAATACGGCAAATATTTATCAACATTTTTTCGCAGATTTAGATACATTTTCACCTGTTTGAATAGTTAAATTTTCTTAAAATATATCTGTTTTGTTAATTTTTTCACAAAGTTGCGATTCAAGATAGTTTTTTACAGTTAATCTTTCTAAAACTTTCAAAAAAACAGATCATCAGTCATAAAACGAAATATTTCCAAGTCTGCATAGTTGATAATTCCATAGAAACACACATTCTTCAATTAATATACGCCAACAAATAAAACATCCCGCACAAATGCAACTTGTGCGGGATGTTTTATATTTCCTTATTTATTTATTTATTTATTCACTACTCACAATTACATTCAAAGTTGTAGTTTACTTCGTATGCGCCTAATTCTATTTGAGATTCTTGGATGCGGGGGGCGCTTTCAATGTCTGTCGGTTCGCGGTTGAGGACGTTGTTGCCGGCATTGAGGGCTGGACTGCCAAGTTGAGGGCGATAATAGCCATCAATTGTAGGAGCGCTGGATGCTGGAATTGGAAGCACAAATACAGGATCATTTGACGGATTTGTGCCGTCCATGTTGCCTGCGCCTGATGGATTCAAATCCTGAATTAGCGAATACTGATATGCTGGCGAACCGCCTGCGCTGTGAATATTGTTGTTGCTGCCTGCGGCATTGCCCCAAACTATGGAATTGCCAATTTGAGGAGATGAACTGTTCATATATATTCCTCCCCCGCTTGTTGCTGCTCTGTTGCCGCTTACCGTGATATTTGTAAGCGCAGGCGAACCGCCGTTGAGATAGATACCGCCGCCACTCGCTGATAGATTCCCGCTCACAACTGCATTGATAAGTTTTGGCGATGAATTATTTGCATATATCCCGCCGCCAGACGCAGATGCTTCGCTGCCTCTTATTGCTACATTCACTATGTTTGGCGATGAATTAGCAAAATATATTCCGCCACCGCTGTTTGCGTTTATAGACTGGCTGTTTACTGTAATCGTGCCACTACCGTTTGCTTTGCCGTTTCTGATAACAAAGCCGTCTAATCGGGCGGTATCCGTGCCGCTTATCATGTTGCCTGCGCTGATAACCGTGTGATACGAATTATCTCCGCTCAAAATACTTGGGTTTTGTGCAAGCTTGCGTTGCGACAGGCTTGTTTCCGTACCTGCAAAGCCGCCGTAAATTTTCACTCCTGACGCCATTACAAAGGCATTATCGCGTTCCGATGCGCCTTCTTCTGCCTTGTGCATCGGTATGTACATGCCGCGAGCAACCCA
>JAISNL010000106.1 GCA_031276235.1 Prevotellaceae bacterium
TATTTGTGCTTCCAATTCCAGCATCCAGCGCTCCAACAATTGATGGCTATTATCGCCCGCAACTTGGCAGCCCAGCGCTCAACGCCGGCAACAACGCCCTCAACCGCGAACCGACAGACCTAGCAAGCGCTCCCCGCATCCAAGACTCCCAAATAGAATTAGGCGCATACGAAGTTAAGTACAACTTTGAATGTAATTGCGAATAGGGAATGAATGAGAAAATGAGTAACCCCATCCCGCAGGCTACGCCTGCGGGATGGGGTTTTGTTGATAGTGGAAGCATACATTGTTATGACACTGCCAATATTTCAACCAAACTTACAGTTGTATAAAATTTATTTTAATTTTTTTAGTTTGGGTACTTTTTTACTATATTTGCAGATATAAAAATATAAATTTTATGAAACAACTTTTAATTTTAACAGTATTATTATTGATAGTAAATAATTTACAGGCTCAAAATGAATATGATTCTTTGCAAATTCAGTTAAATAAGGAAATTGCCAATAAAAGCTATTATGACAACTTGAAAGAAAGAGAATTGCAGGAAAATAAACGTTTACTGCATATAAGCCATTTACAGCCAGAGCAGGAATACGATTTCAATCGCAACCTGTCAAAACTGTACAAAAAATATATGATTGACAGCGCTATTCATTATAGCGAAAAAAATCTGAAAATCGCATCCGAAATGCGTAATGCCGATATGATAATCGAATCCAGTTTACATTTAGCACAACTGTATTCAACTGCAGGCATGTATATTGAAGCAAATAATATTTTGCTCGGCATTAACCGAAAAACGCTTCCCGAAACTTTGCTGGCGCTTTATTTTGAAACATACAGCCAGTTTTACGGTCATTATGCCCAAAGCAATGATATTGTTACTTATTACATGAAAAACGAAGATTATCGCGATTCGCTGTTAATGGTATTGGACAAAAATTCTTTATACTACAAAATTACCTGTGCAGAGAAACTGTTACAGGAAAGACAGTTTGATACAGCCGAAAAACAATTATTGGATATTGTCGATCAATTAACGGAACAAGACCCTGATTATGCGTTTGTTACTTATCTGCTTGGCAATATCTATCAAGCCAAGCAAAACATTGAACTGCAAAAAAAATATCTTGCACTTTCAACTGTTGCCGATATTAGAAATTCCATAAAAGATAACGCTTCCATTCAAAGTCTGGCTTTAATTCACTATAAAAATAATGATATTGATCAGGCATATAAATACATGAAATCGGCTATTGACGATATAGTGTTTTGCAACGTTCGCTTCCGTGTGATAGAATTGTCGTCGGTTTACTCTGTTATTAATGATGCCTACCTTGAAAAAGAAGCAAAACAAAAAGATGAATTGCAACTGTATCTGTTATTGATCAGTATTTTGTCATTTTTCCTTGCCATTGCAGTTTTGTATGTATATAAGCAAATGCGGAAGATGTCAAAAATACAGAAGAAACTTTATACTACAAATCAAAAATTGACCGATTTGAATCAAATGATCAGCCTTTCCAATGAGCAGCTTAGCAAAGTAAATACTCAATTGGAAGAATCCAATCGGATTAAGGAAGAATATATTACACAATTTTTCGATATATGCTCAACCTATATCAACAAATTGGAAAATTATCGTAAAATGCTGAACCGAAAAGCTATGAACAGGCAATACGATGAACTGTCCAATCTTTTGAAATCTACCACTCTGGTTGACGATGAATTAAAACAGCTGTACGAGACATTTGATATAATTTTTCTGAACCTTTATCCTGCTTTTATTGAAGATTTCTATTCGCTGATTGCAGAAGAACAGACAATTCCCAAACAGGGGAAAATGTTGAATACAGAACTCCGTATTTTTGCACTCATTCGTTTGGGCATTACCGACAGCATAAAAATAGCAGGATTTTTACGTTATTCGGTTAGCACCATATATAATTATCGTACAAAGATGAGAAATAAAGCCGTAGTATCTCGCGATAAGTTTGAAGACATGGTGATGAAAATAGGAAATTATCAAATTAATAATTAGGTACCGTGTAATCCCGTACTTAATTTTTCTACATAGAGAGATGCCCTGATTTTCTGGATTGCTTCGTCGCTGCACTCCTCGCAAAGACGCGTTGCCTTGTTGGGTAGTAATTGCGAGCATAGCGAAGCAATCCAGAATTATTGATTTTTATTTTCACACACATAACGTAGCCAATACTGAAATCTGCGAAAATCTGTCTGAACTGCGTCATCTGCGTGCTTTTGATACAGACCTGCCAAAATATGATATGGAAAAAGGAATAATGATACAGTCAAAAAGGAACGCCCCTTTTGTGAAAACGGAACGCTCCTTTTGAGGAAGAGGAACGCCCCTTTTGAGGAAGAGGGTTAATGGTATTTGATTAATCGTTTAAGGATTGAATAATAACGACTTTATAGATGCACGATATAGACTGAACCCTTTGCAAAGGTTTTAAATTACAAAAATCTAATTATTAACGCATTATCAACCATATCGCCTTGCAAATGTTTCAATTATCTTATAAAGATGAGAAATTGGCAATAAATTTGAAGATATGAAGATGAAAACAGGAAATTATCAAATCAATGAATAATCTTTTTTCAAAAACATCTACTTTTTTCGATTACAGCAACAAGGTCAATTTTCTATATTAAAGATAATTAACAATTTTAACTTACTACTTTTTCATTATACACAAAATCATATCATATATTTGTTATGTACTTTTGTTTTGTCTTAATTACAGAAACAATCGTTATTGAAACAAACAGCGAATAAATGTAATTAAGCATTGATATAATAACTTGGTTTTAGCAATATTATATCGTTGGTAAAATCAAAAAAAATACGACATTAACTATACTAACTAAAATGATCAAAAAATTATGAGAAAGTCAGTCTTATTATTAAGAGAGTTGATAATACTCTCGTCCTTTCTTCTCTTCTCTTTGGCTGCTTCCGGTCAGCAAACCATAGTTTCGGGTACGGTATTGGATGAAACTACAGGAGAACTACTAATCGGAGTGGTAGTCAATGAAAAAGGCACACAAAATTTCACAACGACCGACATAAACGGTTTGTACTCTATTAACATATCTCCTTCCGCAACACTTGTATTTTCATATTTAGGTTATGAAACACAAGAACTTGCAGCCTCATCAACTTCATTAAATGTCAGGCTGAAAATGAGCGCCATGGCATTGGACGAAGTTATAGTAGTAGGATATGGAACGGTAGAAAAAGGTAATTTAACTCAGTCCGTGTCCACTGTTTCCAATAAGGAAATAGACCAGCGACCTATTGTTTCTGCCGCGCAGGCTATTCAGGGAAAAGCTGCCGGCGTTATGGTGATGCAGCCAAACGGAACACCGGGCGGAGAATTAACTATTCGAGTACGCGGCGCTACTTCATTCAACGCCAGCAATGCGCCTCTTTATGTAGTAGATGGCGTACCCGTAGAAAATATCAATTTTTTATCTCCGAATGATATTGCAACAATGCACATTCTAAAAGATGCATCTTCGGCGGCTATATATGGTTCGTTTGCAGCAAACGGCGTTATTATAATCACTACAAAAACTGGAACTTCGGGGAAATCCAAAGTTACTTTCAATGTGCAGACAGGCATAAGTAAAGTAGCAAATCGCATAGAATCGCTGAATGCTGCACAATACAAAGAATTGCAAGATGAAATAGGGTTAGTTTCAGTGCCAGCAGGAACAAAAGATGTTACCGACTGGTTTGATGAAACTTACAGCACCGGCATTACTCAAAATTATCAAGTTTCCATATCCAATGGATCTGAAAATTTCAGATATTATCTTTCTGCCGGTTATTTAACAGAAAAAGGAGTTTTAAACGCCGCATTTTTCAAACGCTACTCAGTCCGCGCTAATGTAGAAAATCAAGTGCGTACATGGTTGAATGTAAGCGCAAACGTTTCATATTCCGACAATATCAGTAACGGAATAACCACAGGACAAGGCTCTAACAGAGGCGGAACAGTGCTTTCGATAGTAAATTTGCCGACAAGCGTTCCTATATTTAATGAGGCAGGATTATATAACCGTGTTTTCTATGGAATGAATATTGCCAATCCTATTGAAGAATTAGCAAACGGAAGAAACAATAAATCCACAGAAAACAGATTAATTGCTTCAGGAAGCGCAGTTATTACTTTTATGCCCGAATTAACATTCAAAACACAGTTCACTATGGATAGAAGAAATGCCATAAGCATAGGTTTCACTCCTCCCTCGCATGGTAACGACAGAGATGATTGGGGTTCAGGATGGGATAATCGTAATATGAACACAGTGTTAACTTTTGACAATGTTTTAACTTACAAAAAATCATTTGACAAACACAAAATAGAAGCCATGTTAGGTTCTTCATGGACAGACTCTGATTATACAAACAGTTATATAAGCGGATCTCATTATAAGGACGGGACTATACACACACTAAATGCCGCCAATAAAATTTCATGGGACGGTACGGGTTCAGGCGCTTCCCAATGGGCTATCATGTCTTATTTCGGTCGTATTGCATATAATTTCGATGATAAATATTTGTTTACGGCGAATATACGCACTGACGGCTCTTCAAAACTGCATCCCGATCATCGGTGGGGTATTTTTCCGTCTTTTTCTGCTGCATGGCGTTTGTCTCGCGAAAAATTCATGGCTAATATAGAATGGATAAATGATTTGAAAATTCGTGGCGGCTGGGGACAGACAGGAAACCAGTCGGGCATAGGCGATTACGCATATTTACAAAGATATAACATTATACGGCAACCATGGTTTGAAGAAGGCAAATCAAATGCAGTGCCAACTATTGTGCAAGCCAATTTGCGTACGCGAGACCTGACATGGGAAACAACTTCACAAACAGGCATAGGAATTGACTTGGGAATATTGAACGGACGGTTGAACTTTACTGTGGACTATTATTATAAACTTACAAACAACATGTTAATGTACGTTTCTTTACCGTCGGGCAGCGCTGCCGCAAGCAGTATTATACGCAACGAAGGAAAAATGACCAACAGCGGCTTTGAATTTTCGGTTAACTCGCACAACCTGCGTGGTAAATTTGAATGGAATACCGATTTTAACATTTCATTTAATAAAAACAAACTGACCTCACTCGCATTGCAGCAAGTATATAATGATGCATTGACAAGCGATGTGCTTCACGAAACCATAGTGCGTAACGAACCGGGGCGCCCGTTAAGCGGATTTTTCGGTTATATCAGCGACGGCGTTAACACAGAAACAGGCGAACTCATGTATCGAGATATAAACGAAGATGGAAAAATTACGGCAACCGACCGTACATATATCGGAGATCCAAATCCCGATTTTACCTTTGGATTGACAAATACCTTTTCATGGAAAAATTTTAATTTAAGCATACTGATTCAAGGTTCATACGGTAATGATATTTACAATGCTTCACGAATAGAAACGGAAGGCATGTATGATGGAAAAAATCAATCGACTCGAGTTCTTGACAGATGGAGAGTGCCGGGGCAAATTAAAGATGTTCCCAAAGCGGGTTTCGATATAAAAAATTCGTCTTATTTTGTAGAAGATGGCAGCTACCTTCGCTTGAAAAACATTTCACTTTCTTACAATTTCACAGGCGAATTTCTCAAAAAAATAGGAATAACACGCCTGCAGCCTTACGTTACGGTAAGCAATCTGTTGACATGGACTAAATATTCGGGTATGGATCCCGAAGTAAACCAGTGGGGAGGCAGCGGCGCCGTGCAGGGAGTTGACTGGGGAACTTATCCTCACAGCAAATCGTATGTGTTTGGTATTAATATTGAATTTTAAAAATTAAATAATATGAAAATCAAGAATATATTTTTATTTTTCGGTCTGGCAATAAGCATTGTATCATGTTCGCTGGACTATAATCCTGTCGATACTTATTCGGATGTAACCGAAGGAGTGGACAGCACAGGGCAAAAAGAAGTTGTTTTCAGAGACAAGGCAGCAGTAGTGTCGCATGTACAGTCTTTGTACAGCAGACTACGTAACGAACAGGAACACTGGTATCTTGATATATTGCTGGTAGCAGAATCCCATTCCGACAACGCTTACGCAGGAACGACAGGAGCAGAAGTAATACCTTATGAAACAAATGCCATAGAAGGCTCAAATTCTGTTATGGCAAGAGACTGGAATCAGCACATGACAACCGTTGCACTTGCCAATACATTAATTCTCAACATTGATGATGTTGACGATGCTACACTGACTGCTACCGAAAGGGAAGAATACAAGGCTATAGGTAAAATATTCAGAGCAATGGTTTATTTTGATATGGTGCGTTTATGGGGAAGCGTTCCTATTATTACAACAGCGGCGCCTGATATTACATCAGAAACTGTTGGCGATGTATATAACGATTATTTTCCGCCTCAAAATACAGAACTTGAAGTTTATCAACAAATAGAAAAAGATTTACTGGAAGCTTTGGAATATGCGCCCGATAACAACGCAGGCGACAAAACAGTATTGTCAAAATCGGTAGCGCGTGCATTACTTGCAAAAGTATATGCCGAAAAACCTTTGCGCGACTACACCAAAGTAATACAATACTGCGATGAACTTGCCGTCGATGGCTTCGACTTGGTTGCAAATTTCAGTGATTTGTTTGGAGTAGAACTGGAATCTCCAAGCAATCCTCCCGGACAGGGAAATCAAGCCATATCGCCCAAAGCGCGAAATACGCAGGAATCCATTCTTGAACTTCAATATTTTACAGGAAGCGGAAACTGGGTTACATGGATGCTGGGACGGCAAATGGATGATTGGACTTTCTATTTTACATGGGCAAAATGGATTACGCCATCGCGCGATTTGATAAAAGCATTTCAAACAGCAGGCGACACAAAACGATTTGAAGAATCGGTAGTTTATTACGAATGTGGATGGAGCAATTATTATCCTGCCAACAATTATCCTTTTATGTATAAATGCCGCTCAGGTTTCAGCAACATTATAAAATTACGTTATGCAGACATTCTGCTTTTGAAAGCCGAAGCGCTGATAATGCAAGATAACTTTGCAGGCGCAGCCGCTATTATCAATCAAATCAGAAATCGTGCGGGACTTGCAGATTTGCCATCATCGGCTACTGCAAGCAAAGATGCAATTCTTGATGCATATTTGAAAGAACGCCGACTTGAACTGGCTTTTGAAGGTCAGCGCTGGTTTGATCTGGTTCGATTAGATAAAGTTGAAAACATAATGAATGCAGTATATGCCAAAGATTCGGGACGTAAACCTCAAGTATATTTGTTTGACCAAGATTCTTACAGGTTGCCGATTCCGCAAGCGGCTATTGATCAAAATCCAAATCTGGTACAAAATCCGGGATATTAATATGTTAAAACAAATAAGTCAATAATAAGCAAAATAAATAACAATGAAACCAATAAATAAAATATTAATTTTATGTGCGTTTTCGATATTCTTTTTCTCATCGTGCGAAAAAGACGAAAACATTGTTGCAACCTCTATTCCTGTGATAGAAACAGCGAACATAACTCCGAATACATTTACCTTTGGAGACAGTGTAACCATTACGGCAAAAGTGTCGGACGCGGTAAAATTGCTATCTACGCTTGATATACAAGCCATCATAAACGGAAGAGCCGTTACCTTGCAAAAAATACTGCTGGAAGGAAACTCGGCAGATGTGAACCAGAAAATCTTTGTGCCGCTTATTGATAATGTTTCGGATAATACGGAAGTAAAATTCCAACTGAAACTTACCAATAATAAAAACGGTTCATCTACCAAAGAATTAACAGGCTTCACAGGCAACCGCCCGTATTTTACGAAATTATATATGGCTATAACAAATGGTGAAGTTTATGAACTTGCGCCGCAAGCATCCAATAGAGATAATTATGAAGCCGCTGTTGTTGCCAGCAGATATTTTTCTTATAAAATAGCGCAAAAAATCACAAAAGACAATCAAATAGATTACTCAGGACTCGTTTGGGGCGAAGTTGATGGAAAAATTCAATTAGTAAGCGAAACAGGCGGCGATATATTTGCATTTGCCAAAGGTTCGGACTATACATCTTCCGTTGTTTTCGACAACTATCATTTCAATACAACTCTTTCCGGAAGCGCCTATCAAACGCCAAATTTTCTGCTTGATGATTTTTCTGAAACTACAATTGACGGAGAAGAATTTTACACACTGGATACTATATTGACAAAAAACGCTGAATACTATGTGTATAACGAACTGTCTTCAAAAACATTAGTATATAATGTGGATTTCTTTGAACGCATAAGTCCAAGCAAAGTGAAATTTCTTGGAGAAACAGGCGCATATACATTATATTACAACAAAACATCTAAATATTTTGTAATTTTACCAAAAGTTTCGCCAGAATATCCAAATTATATTGTAATAACCGGCGCAGGAATAGGCTATCCGAGTAAAATTGCAAAAGAACATGCAGGCTGGGGTTTCGGCAATGTCAGAAACTTCCTGCTAACGCGAAAAATTTCTGCGGATGTATATCAGGTAACGATGTTTATTTTACCATCGCCCGAACAGTATAACTGGGTAGGTTTTAAACCTTTTGAAAATACCGGCTGGGGCGGCGAAAAAACGTATGATGCGTTTACATATACAGGATTGGACATATTGGAAGGAACTGCGGGCAGCAATATATTTCCGAAAGTCGGTATAGAAGAAGGAATATATCGTCTGACTATTGACTGGAATGCAAATAATATTCATGTAGAAGCAGTTACATTACAGTAAACAATTAATATTGATGAAAAACAATTATTTGAATATTATTATTTTGATGTTGATCCTCTTTGCGGGAATGGCGTTATCATGTGAAAATAAGAACAATAATAATAATAACGAACCTCCCGAACCGCCATTGGAACAGGGAGATGTAACAATGTATATAACAAATGCCAGTAGATCTCATGATTTTGAAAAATTGACAACCGATTTCAGCAGCAGACCAAACATGTCGCCAACAACAGTAAATATTGACCCAACAGTTAAATATCAGACAATGGACGGTTTTGGCGCAGCATTAACAGGCGCTGCATGTTACAATTTACTCCAAATGCCGGAAGCCAATAGAACAAAATTTTTGGAAGAAGTATTTTCTCCCACAAAAGGCATGGGATACAGTTATATACGAATTTCTATCGGCTGTTCAGATTTTTCGCTAAGCGAATACACCTGTTGCGATGTTGAAGGTATCGAAAATTTTGCCTTAACTGCTGAAGAAACCGATTATGTAATTCCTGTTTTGAAAATGATTCTGAACATTAATCCTTCAATTAAAATATTAGGTTCGCCATGGACTTGTCCGCGCTGGATGAAAGTAAATAATCTGAACGATAAACAACCTTACAATTCATGGACAGGCGGACAGTTAAATCCTGATTATTATCAAGACTATGCAGCATATTTTGTGAAATGGATACAGGCTTTTGGTCAAAACGGAATAAACATTTATTCTATTACTCCGCAAAACGAACCGCTGAATCGCGGCAATTCCGCTTCGCTCTACATGGAATGGACAGAACAGCGCGATTTTGTAAACAATGCCTTGGTGCCGAAATTAAAAGATGCAGGTATAAAAACAAAAATTTATTTATTCGACCACAATTATAATTACGATGGCATTTCTTCGCAAAATAAATATCCTGCAAAAATATATGCCGCCGGAGTTGATAATGAATATGTAGTTGGAGTAGCCTATCATAATTACGGAGGCAACCGTTCCGAACTGCTGAATATTCACAATGAATATCCAAATAAAGAATTGTTGTTTTCAGAAGCATCTATTGGCACGTGGAACGATGGTAGAAACCTGTCAGTACGTTTGATGGAAGATATGCGTGAACTCGCTTTGGGAACAGTAAATAATTGGTGTAAGGGAGTTATTGTGTGGAATTTAATGCTCAATACCGAACAAGGACCAAATCGCCCCGGAGGATGCAACACATGCTACGGCGCGGTTGATATTGACCTGCGTACTTATACAATTACCAAAAATTCGCATTATTACATTATCGGACATCTTGCGTCTGTTGTAAAACCGGGAGCCACTCGCATTGGTACAAACGGTTACACATCAACAGATTTGACTTATTCTGCATTTGAAAATACAGATGGAACTTATGCCTTGGTATTGCTAAATACAGGCAACAATAAAACAATTACCGTGAACGACGGAGTAAAACATTTTAGTTACGAAGCGCCGGCTAATTCGGTAATTTCGTATCAATGGAAAAAATTAGACAATTAAACTATAAATAATTAATAATATGAAAAAATATATCTATTTGTTAACGACCTTAATTATATTAAATTCTTGTTCAAAAGACGATGTCCAAACACTTGGAAATCCAATTATTGAACTCAGGTCAGAATTAAGTTCGGCTATGTTTGGCGATAGCCTGCAATTTACAGTTGAACTAAATGACGAAGTGCCGCTTTCTACACTCAAAGCCAAACTTTATTTCGGTGATGAAGTAGTATCAGAAACTGTGATACGTACAAAGAATACAGGCGATTATACAGGAAAAATTTATGTTCCTTTTTATCCGAACATCTCTGACAATACCGCCACTTTGGAATTGATATTGCAAAATACCAATATGACGACAATTAAAAAAACGTATGATATCGCGCTAACGCGCCCCGACTATCCATACCTGATTTTAGTTACACGAAGCGGAATGTATCCAATGGAAAAAACAGGCTTATATCAATATGCGGCTACTGAAATATTTCCAAACACCGATTTGCCATCTTATATCAAAACGCCGATTATTAGCGATTGGGGAAACGAACTTACTTTCGGCTGGGGAGAAGATGGCATTACACAAGGGTCTACTGCTGAAATACCATTTGTAAGTTCTGTAACAGGAAAGTTCTCAATTACATTCAATACACTGACTTACGAAGCATCTCCATTCTTTGAAATATTAATCAACGGTAATAAAATGAACATGGTTGACAAACAAAATTTCAGAATTGATTTGGACTTGACAAATGGAGAAACTGTTACCGTTGAAGGTCTTGACAATATTGCAGACTGGTGGATTGACGCAGATTTCTTTACGAAAGTTGAGGACAATCAATTTACTTTTGTACCTGTTACAGGTAAATACAGGATTATTGCAAATACAACTCTCAAATATTTCAAAGTAGAAGCAATGTCTGGAAATGCACCGGCAACTCTACAACCCGATGGAACAGGCGCAATCTGGATAATAGGAGATGGAATAGGTAAACCTTCAATAACATCCAACCATGTTGGCTGGACAACAGAATTAGCCATTTGCATGGCGCCGACAGGTAACAAAAAATATCAGGTTACTCTGGTTGCAGGCGAAACGGTAAATGCAGAAAGCATTAACTTTAAATTCTTCCATCAAAACGGTTGGGGCGGCGAATATTCAAGTGCTACGCTTACAACAGGCAGCGATATTGTATTTGTTGGCGATGGAGCGACTCCCGACTACACGGGAGCAAATCGAGACTCAGGTAATCTTGGACTTCTACAAGCGCTTGAAGTTGGAGCAACTTATGTATTCGTAGTTGATGTATCGGGAGGAATAGAATCAGCAGTTTTAACAGTAACAAAACAACCATAAGGTTTTACATATTTTATAATTAAAAATCGGTCTCTTGGAGCATTAGAATAAAAAATAGATAAAAAAACATATAATTAAATAACAAACATAAACAAATGAAAAAAATTCTTACTTTATTATTTCTTGTTTTGGGTATCGCAACTTTTGCGCAAACACCCATCTACTTAAATTCTAATGCTCCTGTTGAAGACCGTGTAGAAGACGCCTTGCAGCGCATGACGCTCGCAGAAAAAGTAGCGATAATACATGCACAGTCGAAATTCAGTTCGCCCGGAGTTCCCCGTTTGGGAATACCTGAAAACTGGATGAGCGACGGACCTCATGGCATCCGCGCCGAAGTATTGTGGGACGAATGGTATGGAGCTAACTGGACTAACGATTCGTGTATTGCTTTCCCCGCTTTAACGGCATTGGCGGCAACATGGAATCCGGAATTAGCAGAACTGTATGGTAAAAGCATCGGCGAAGAAGCGCGTTATCGAAATAAAAACGTATTGTTAGGACCTGGAGTCAATATTTATCGGACTCCGCTTAATGGTCGCAATTTTGAATATATGGGAGAAGATCCGTTTTTGGCTTCTGCCATGGTTGTGCCTTATGTTCGCGGCGTGCAATCAAATAATGTAGCGGCGTGCGTCAAACATTTCGCATTAAATAATCAGGAAAAATATCGCGACCATATTAATGTAACAGTAAGCGAGCGAGCATTGCATGAAATCTATTTACCAGCATTCAAAGCTGCAGTACAGCAAGGAAAGGCATGGGCGATTATGGGATCGTATAATCGCTACAAACAGCAACACTGTTGTCATAATCAATATTTGTTGAACGATATTTTGAAAAACGAATGGAATTTTGATGGAGTAGTAATATCAGACTGGGGCGGAGTACATGATACCAAAGAAGCTATTTCCAACGGACTTGATATGGAATTTGGAACATGGACAAGCGGGCTGAACTTTGGACAAAGTAATGTATATGACAGCTATTTTCTCGCTCAACCATATCTGAATCTACTTAAAAATAAAGAAACAAACGAAGATATTCTAAATGATAAAGTACGTCGTGTCCTTCGTTTGATTTTCCGCACAAACATGTCGCCTGATTTGAATTACGGTTCATTTGGTTCGCCTGAACATGCAGCCGCAGGACGAAAAATTGCCGAAGAAGGAATCGTTTTATTGCAAAACAACAACGGTCTGTTGCCTGTTGATATTGAAAAAACAAAAAAAATATTAGTAGTAGGCGAAAATGCAATAAAAGCAATGACTGTCGGCGGCGGCTCGTCATCATTGAAAGCAAAATACGAAATATCGCCGTTGAGCGGTATTCGCTTTCGTGCAGGCAACAAGGCAGAAGTAAAATACGTTGCAGGTTACGAATCTCCGGCAACTAAAGAGCAGGATGTAAAAGATGCTAAAGAACCGCCACAAAAGAAAATAGATGTAATTGCACTGCGCAATGAGGCTGTTGCAGCAGCAAAAGATGCTGACATTGTACTGTTTATTGGCGGCTTGAACAAAAATACAGGTCAAGACTGCGAAGGAGACGACCGCAATAGCCTTGAATTGCCTTACGAACAAGATGCCTTGATTGCCGATTTGATAGAAGCAAATCCTAAAACAGTTATAATTATTATCAGCGGCAATGCAGTAGCAATGCCGTGGGTAAAACAAGCGCCTGCAATAATCGAAGCATGGTATAACGGCACTGAAGCAGGCAATGCACTTGCATCTGTGCTGTTTGGAGATGTTAATCCATCAGGCAAATTGCCATTTACTTTTCCCGTACGATTGCAGGACAACGGAGCGCATGCTTTAGGCGATTATCCCGGAGATGGCGAAAATGAAACGTATAAAGATGACATTTTCGTCGGTTATCGATGGTTAGATAAAGAAAATATTCAGCCTCTCTTTCCATTCGGTCACGGATTAAGTTATACAACGTTTCATTATGGCAAAGCAACAGCTGATAAAAATAAAATGACGGCTGATGAACACATCACAGTTTCTGTATCAGTGAAAAATACAGGAACAATAGCAGGCGCAGAAGTGGTGCAACTGTATATAAACGATAAAAAATCGGCATTGCCGCGTCCTGTGAAAGAACTTAAAGGATTTCAGAAAATATTTCTGCAAGCAGGAGAAGAACGGCTCATTAAATTTACAATTGACAAAAACGCACTTAGTTATTATGACGATTCTAAAAGTGCATGGATTGCAGAACATGGTGAATTTGAGGCATGGATAGGAAGTTCGTCGGCAGATATTAAAGCAAAAATAAATTTTGAATTATATTAACAATTTTATATATGCAATAGTGTTTCTAATCTGTCAAAATTTGACAAAATGAAAATTTTTCTGTGAATTTTTAGGATTAAAAAGTCCCCCCTGCTTTTATGGTTGTTTATCACATAAAGCAGGGGATGTTTTTTTAAATAATCGCTTCTTTTTTCGGATGACACAAAATTATTTGCATGGATTTAAAGGCATATAAATCAATGCTTTCATGTCGGCAACGGCATGGAATTTGAAGAAAAAGATGGAAATATTATTAGAAAAATCCAAACGATTTTTTTGTTCAATTTTTTCCAAAAGTTTCCTTCATTAATGCCGCATAAATTTGATTGGTAAGTGGCGACTAAAGAAAAAGGAACAACATATTACTATATTTTATTTTACAGTCTAAAAATCATATTTCAAACCTATATTTAACCCAAAATTAAATGGCTTTTCGGTTCTGAAACTTTGCGGCTGACGGATGTCTTTTATATAATAAACCGCATTGGGTTCAACATAAATGCCTATGTTTTTTAGGAAATTGTATGAAATTCCCAAGCCTGCATTTGCAGAAAACTGTAAACCATGCACGCTTCCGTCATCCGTTTTATAACTTTTAATATCCGATATTTCTTGAGCCGCTTCTCTATAATGGTATGATATGCCTTTCTCTGCGGCAAATTCGCCCGATAAGTATATATTGAAACTGTTTTTATTCCACAATAAAAACTCAACTCCAACTGGGATTCCAACATAATGAATTTGTTGTTGAATCTTCCTGCCCATATTGTTAAATTCCGACAAAAAATATGAATATGACAATCCTGTTTTCATTATTATACGAGTTCCAATACTTTTTTTGATGCGTATCCCTAAATTTAAAGGATATTGGTGTTTTATGTCTGTGGCTTCTTCTGTTTTTAAACTCTCTGGCATTGCATTCGGTATTGGCATGATATTCGTTAATCCTGCATAATCAGATTGCATGGCTATGTGTGGCTGTTTATTGTCTGTAAAATCGCTTATTACAGATCCTGATCCTAAATTATTGCCCGATGCTACCGCCAATATCCATTTGTTTTTTTCTTTTGTGTTTTTTGTTTCTGCTTGATTCCACCATTCTTCGCTATTGTTTTTCTGTGTGGATTCTTCATCGCTTTCTGGCTTCGATTCTTGTTTTTCAGATATTTTTGCTGTTTTTGCTATGGTAAATTGTGGCAATAATTCTTCTATTATGTCAATATGAGAATTGACTGTAAAGTTGGTATTATTGATCTTTTCAATCTTCTCAACAGGTTTATTTATATTCGCATCTGTTTCATAATTTTTCAGCATTTCGCCATATTCATTATTTTGATTATATGCTGTTTCCGTTGGTTTATTTGTATGTTTTGCCGTATGTGCATTTTGGTTGTCAATTATTATTGTTTCGGTATTTTTTTCCGGTTTTGATGTTTTAATATTGGAAGTTGGCATACTTGTAATATTTTCGTGGGTATTTGCATTATCTGGTTTTACCAAAAACATGATAATCAATAAGGCTACGGCAACTCCTGTTGTACCGTAAATATAAAACAGCGGAATAATTTTACGGCGGCGTTTTTTTCTGATTCGCTCGCTTATAATTTCCCAGTCCGACTGTTGTATTTCGGTTTCGTGGTCATATAATTTTTCATAAAATAAATCTTTGAACTTGTCCTTACTCATATTTCTTTATACATTAATTTTATTTTTTTCTGTAATAAATTTTTTGCTTTGGAATAAGCCGACCTTACGGAAGATTGTTCAATTCCAAGCATTTTTGCTATTTCATCATGCGAATAACCTTCTATTGCATAAAGATTAAAAACACTGCGAAACGATGCCGGCAATTCTGCTACAAAGCGCATTAATTCTTTTGCTTCCAACTGCTGATAAACATCTGACATTGAATCATCAACAATTTGTAATACATCTGCTTCATATACATTTTGCTTTGTAATTTTTTTTGATATTCTTAATTTTTCCAAACACATATTCACAAATACTTTACGTATCCATCCATCGAGCGATCCTGTTCCATCGAATTTTTTTATTTTATCAAACAGTTTTACAAATCCGTCGTGCATAACATCTCTGGCTTCATCTTCATTGTTCATATATCTTAAACACACACTTAGCATCTTTGCGGCATAGCGTTCGTATAATTTTCGCTGGGCATTGATATCCTTATTTATACAGCCTTCTACCAAGTATTGTGTTTCGATCATATTGTTGCAAACAAAAATAAATCTGCATTGAACGTTGCTTTATTACGATGATTTTTTTATCCCAAATGATGCAAAATACAGTTATTTTTTTAAACAATTTAACCATTCTCCTATTGTTTTCCAATATTTACGATGAAAAGTTTCGCCTTTTTCGTCTGCATACAACAACAAAAAGTTTTGGTTGCCATCGTCATCCGACTTTAATTTTATTTTAGTATTTCGATCATATAAACCTGTATATTCGGGATGAAATTGAGTACCTGCAACGTGTTTGTATTTTTGATGTACAAGCGCTTCAATAATTTTTCCATCTGGCGAAACAGCTGCAATTTCAAGATTTTTGCCTGTTTGCTTTACCGCCTGATGATGAAAACTCAAAACATACGGTTCGTTCTTTCCTGTTGATTCTGAAATAATATTATCTCCTTTCGGCTTTATTCTGTGAAAGTTGTAGCCTGTTAATACATCATCATAATCAAAATACGAATTGTAGTTTTTATGCTGTGCATCAGGCGTATTCAACACGTCTTCAACCGTGTAAAGATTATAAACTTCCATAGGAATATCCTGAATCATTGTGCCTCCTGTCGCGCAGTTCATGGTTTGCATGCCAAGGCAAAAGCCTATAACCACATAATCGGGATTATTTTCAAGTAGTGCAACATGATTTTCATTCTGACTTCCTCCAAGTAAATGAAACAAAAACGACAATTCAAAAAAATGCCGATAGGGATCGGTAATTCCCGACATCAAATGTGTTTTTTCGTTGAAACATTCTGCAGGAATATCAGGTCCGCCAAAGAAAAAAACGCCTTGAGTCTGTTCAAATATTTCCTTGAAAATATCGCAACAACCGTTTTGCTCATATATATTTTTTGCGGATAATTCACTTTCACATTTCACCAGTTTCATCATCAGCCTGTTTTCGTCTATATACTTCTGACTGTGTTCGAAATCGTAATTTTGCCTCGCATGGTAAACTCCTATTATTCCAAAACTGTCAACATCAGGCAGTATTTTGTTATCAACCAAATATCTGAATGTTTTTATATTCGACACGGTAGGATTTACAATGGCAACAGCAAGTTTCGGAAAAGTTTTTTGCTGTTTTTCATCATTTCCCGATTGCGTGCAGGATGTAAGTGTAATTATGGCAATTACAACTGTTAAACATATTCTTTTCATTTTATGTGATTTTTATGTGATTAATAATTTTTTATGCTATTATTCTTCTACGCCTTCAAAAGTTGCAATTTCTTTGCTCATTTGTGTGAAAATAAGTTTATTGCCGATAACTGTGCAGGCATCAACTCTCGAAAGAACTGCATAAAACAGTTTTTCGGGATTGTTGTTGAAACATCCTTTCTGAGTAGTAATTATGTTGTCCAATTTAAGAATATCGCCGGATAGATAGTACGAGCCGCCAAAACCGTTGCAACCCGAAAATCCTGATACTCTATCATCTGCGTCAAACATAATGAAGGCTGGCTTTGGAAGTGTTTCAATTTCTTTACCATCAATGGTTTTTAATATCCATTTGGTATTTTCAAATTTTAAATCTTTTTGATTATCAATCTTTTCATTTTTTGCTTGTGTTTGCGCATTTTCATCAGAATTCAAATTTGAACTTAATTTTTTTTGAGCGCCGCAAGCAACCGACATACAAGCCGAAATCCAAATAATAAACCAATACTTTTTCATTTTTACAGTTTTTTAATTTTTTATTAATATTTTTGTCAAAAATTTGTGTCCAAATGATAATAAAACAAGCCGATTTTGTATGCAGCAGCAGTAAAGCAGAACAATGTCCGCAGAACAAACTGCCGGAATATGCTTTTATTGGACGTTCAAATGTAGGAAAATCTTCGCTAATAAACATGCTTACAAACAAAAAAAAATTGGCAAAAGTTTCATCAACTCCGGGTAAAACACGTCTAATCAATCATTTTCTTATAAATAATTCATGGTATATTGTAGATTTGCCCGGATATGGATATGCAAAAGCATCGAAAACTGACAGAAGAAGTTTCTCCAAAATCGTAATTGATTATATCGAATGTAGAGAAGAAATGACATTGCTGTTTGTATTAATAGACAGCAGACTTGAACCGCAAAAGATTGATATTGAATTTATAAATTTGCTTGGCAAAAACGGTGTGCCTTTTGCAATAATTTTTACAAAAACAGATAAAACAGGTATGGTAAAATTGCAAAGAAATATCGAAGCTTATAAAACATTGTTGATGGAGTCGTGGGAAGAGTTGCCATCTGTTTTTTATACTTCTTCCGAAACCAAAGCAGGCAAAGACGATGTTCTAAATTATATTGCTGATATAAACTGTTCGCTTGCCAAAAACGATTGATTGGCAATATTTTGAAAAACAGCAAAATCAACATTACAGGCGGCATATATACCGCTTGTAATGTTGATTTTATGACCTGCAATGCAAATGTTGATTTTAGAAATTGTAACCTATCGAAAATGCCCAATTCTTGTTTTTCATAGTAGAATCTCCTTCTCCATCCAAGATACTTATTAAGCCCGGTTCGTAGCCTATGCCTATGTATATTTTATCAAATGTAGCGCCGACTCCAATCCTGCCGCCAAGATCCAAACGGTCAGCTCTGTCGTCTCCAAAGAAATTGTGTTTTCCACCGCCGATTTTCATTTTACCTCCAATGCCATAAGCCAGATAAAATCCTGCAAATGGTTGTATTGTAATGTTACTGCCAAGAATGAAATGATAATTAAGCAATAACGGAAGTTTTAAATACATCGCATTTGTATTTATTTTGTGGGCATTAATGGTTATATCAGGTTCTAATATAGGAATAGAAGAATAATCCAACGTTTGTTTAAATCCTTTTTCCGTAAAATATAAACCTGTTTCCAAATACAATGGAATCGTAGGAACAATCAAATGCTGATACGAAACGCCAACATGAAAACTTATCCTTGAGCCAGATTCCGCTGAAATACTCATTCCAAATGACTCTGCGCTTTCCACCATACTTGATGAATTTAACCCCAGGCGAATTCCGAAAATATCTTTTTTGAAATTCTGCGCCAAAACTGTTGCATAAACGGCAAAAAAGCCGATAAAAATCAATGTAAATTTTTTCATATTTTTTATTTTTTAATTAAAACAATAATTTTTTGCGGCAAATGTACATGAAATTTTCAAATTACTGACAAATTTTAACCTAAAAAATATCAATTATGTAAAAATGAGCGCATTGTAAAGATTGTAAAACAAATGTAATATAATATTAAAACAACTGTAAACAAACCGTAATTTTTACGTAACATACAGCCTTTACTTTTGCGCCATAAATTAAAAATTGAAAAATGCAAAGAACCAAATTGATATTATTATTGTTTTTTATAATTTGTTTTTCAAGAGTTTCATTTCTTTCAGCAAGCGATGTTCATAAAAAAATCACAGGTTACATAAAAGATGCCAAAACTTCGGAAGCTATTGTGGGCGCAACTGTTATTATTAAAGGAACAGACAAAAATTCCGTAACAGATACATTGGGATATTATAACATAAGCGGTATTGTAAATGGCAAATATACATTGATTTTCAGTTATATGTCATACAAAACTGTTGAATTGGAATATGATTTGAATGATGATACAACAAACTTGAACATATTTATGGAAAGCGATGTGCAGGCAATCAGTCAGTCGGTAGTAAAAGGGCGCACGCGCAGCAACACCGAAACGGGCATGATATCGGCAATAAAAACCAATTCGCAGGTAATAAGCGGCATATCTGCATCGCAAATATCAAAAAGTTCTGATAAAACAGCCTCCGAAGTAGTGCGCCGCATTGCAGGAATAACAGTGATTGATGAAAGATTTATAATTGTGAGAGGGCTTTCGCAACGCTACAATAATGTTTGGCTCAACGGATTGTCAATTCCGGGTACGGAAACCGACAGCCGTGCTTTTCCTTTTGATTTGATTCCAAGCAGCCAGATAGATAATTTAATGGTTTACAAATCTCCATCGCCTGAAATTCCCGGTGATTTTTCGGGCGGTTTCGTGAAGATTACATCCAAAAGCGTTCCCAACGAAAACAGCATGGAAATCAGTTATGGTTCAGGATTTAATGTTAAAACTCAATTTAATGATTTTCATATTAATCCGGGAAGCGGAACTGATTTCCTCGGATTCGACTTGAATAAGCGACCCTTATCGCGCAATTTTCCAAAACATTTGGATGCTGTTGCCAATCCTTCTGAAATTACCGAATTAACACAAAAAGGATTTAACGGCGACTGGCGCGTAAAAAATATTAAATCGCTGCCCGACCAGCGGCTATCGTTTATGTTTTCGCGCCGCATCAAAACAAAAAACAATCAAACAATAGGAAATATTACTGCATTCACTTACAGCAACACATTTAAAAGCGTAAAAAAAATGAAAAATGCCCGATACGGAATATATTCGGGAGCGGCTGACAAACCTGTGATTCTTGATGATTATATCGACAATCAATATTCAAATGACGCCCGTCTGGGGTTGATGCACAACTGGTCGTTCAAAATAAATCCTTCAAGTTCAATTGAATTTAAAAATTTATTAAATATTCTTGGAAGTAACCGTTTGACCGAACGAACAGGCATTAAGGATGTAAGCAGCATGTATTATCGCGAGCAAACGGAAATGCGCTATTCATCGCGTTTGACATACAGCGGTCAATTTTCGGGAACTGTTGATTTTGCTTCAAATCAAACTTTGACATGGGATGTCGGTTATTCGTACGCAAGCAAAAGCGAACCCGACCGCCGCATTGTCAGCAATCAGGCAGGAATAGGAAGCGTTGAAGATATTCCTTTCGTAACAACAATCAACGACAATATAAGCCGATATTTTCAGAATCTGTACGACCATAATATATCTGCTGCCGCAAACTATAAAAAAAATTTTGCAAACATATCATTCTCACCTGTGTTAAAAACAGGTATTTATGCGGAATACAGCAACAGAAATCATTCAACTCGAGAATTTATATACAGATATGACAATTTAATCTACGAAGACAAACAGGCATACTTGAAACTGCCTTTTGAAGAAATGATGAAAATTGAATATCTTGGAGCAGATAAAGTATATATAGACGAAATTACCCGAAAAACGAACAATTACACAGCCGATACATGGCTTGGCGCTGCATATTTTGCACTGGAAATTCCTTTGAAAAAATTCAATATTTATTCCGGCGTTCGCCTCGAAAGCCGCAATGCAAAATTTACACGCGACAAATCAGATGCCGCCAATATAATATTGATTACTCATAAAACCATTAAAGACATATTTTTACTTCCATCCGTTAACATGACCTACAAATTGACCGACAGACATCAAATAAGAGCGGCATACGGGCGGTCGATAAATCGCCCCGAACTGCGCGAACTGTCGCCTACAATTTATTTTGATTTCGATTTGTTTAACGAAATAGGAGGAAACGAAAATCTTAAAACTGCCGTAATCGACAATTTTGATTTGAGATACGAATTGTACCCAAATGCAGGCGAAGCAATAAGTCTGGGCGTGTTTTACAAGCATTTCAAAAATCCTATTGAATGGAATTTTATCGACATGGGCGGCTCGCTTCGCTACAATTACGAAAATGCCGATAAAGCCGAAAGTTGGGGAATGGAATTGGATATTCGCAAAAAATTAAACTTTATCGGATTAACAAATTTTTCATTGATTTTGAATGTTGCATTAATCAAAAGCAAAGTACATTTCAAACAGAATGAAATAGTGTCAGAACCCGACCGCGAAATGCAGGGACAGTCGCCTTATGTAATAAATGCAGGACTGCATTATCAATCTCAAAAAGCGGGACTAAATATTTCTCTGCTCTACAATGTTATAGGAAAAAGAATTACAGGCTTGGGCAAATCAAACAGTTCCGATAATAATGTCAATTCGCTGATTCCAAATTCATACGAAATGCCGCGCAATATTCTTGATTTTACCGTGAGCAAAACTTTTGGCGAAAAAATTGAACTGCGCTGCTCGGTAAAAGATATTTTTTCGGA
This sequence comes from Prevotellaceae bacterium, assembly GCA_031276235.1. GTDB lineage: Bacteria > Bacteroidota > Bacteroidia > Bacteroidales > UBA932 > JAIRKV01. The sequence goes on from JAISNL010000106.1 coordinate 22,292, forward strand.
AGCTGTAGTATTCAAACAATTTCCCATATTCGAAAAAAACAGCCAAACACACAAACGCGAACAAATTATTCGACAGTACACTCCGGGGCAGTCAGTCTCGTTCAGTATATTATTAAAATTAAATTAATCTATAAGGAATAAAATTATGAACAAAATTAAATTAACAGGCATTATGCTTTTTTTAAGCGCTGCATTACTCAACGTAAATTGCAGCAACAATGATGACCCCTCTCCCACTCCTCCGCCTGCCGGAGAAACCCTTGATTTGGGAGATGGCTCTAACGAATTTGAAATAAAAACAAACACAACCCTCAAATGGCCTAATACGTATAATTTGAAAGGTTTTGTTTATGTAACCGATGGAGTTACCCTGACTGTTGAGCCGGGCGTAATTATCAAAGGCGACAAACAGTCCAAAGGAACTTTGATTGTAGAGCGCGGCGGAAAAATTATGGCGCAGGGTACAAAAGAACGTCCCATAGTTTTTACATCCGCTCAAGCGCCGGGAACTCGCAAACCGGGCGACTGGGGAGGGCTTATTCTTTTAGGAAAAGCGCCAAACAACATGAACGAACAGACAATAGAAGGCGGAGTGCGCTCTAAACACGGAGGCACAGATCCAAACGACAACTCGGGAGTATTGAGCTATATGAGAGTTGAATTTGCAGGCATTGAATATTCTACCGATAACGAAATTAACGGCATTACTTTCGGCTCGGTAGGTTCGGGTACAAAAATAGATCATGTTCAGGTTTCACATTCGGGCGATGATGCGTTTGAATGGTTTGGCGGAACGGTGAATGCCAAATATCTGGTATCGTTTCGCGGCTGGGATGATGATTTTGATTCCGATAACGGCTTCAGCGGAAAAATACAGTTTGCGCTTGCTCTGCGCGACCCGAAAGTTGCAGACAAATCGGCATCCAACGGATTTGAGTCCGACAATAACGCTACCGCTTCTGCTTCCGAACCTTATACAGGCGCTGTGTTTGCCAATGTGAGCATATTTGGACCAGTATCGAATCCTGCGGCTTACAGCAACAGTTCGGTAACAGATGGAAGCTCTATTGATGCGCGTTTTCAGGCAGGGCTTCATCTCCGCCGCAATACGCAATTGAGTATATTCAATTCATTAATCGCAGCATTCCCCATAGGCTTGATTATCGAAAACGATAAAGGCTCTACCACGCAAACATGGGCTACCGAAGGTAAACTCAACGTTACAAACTGTATTATTGCCGGCGCTTTTCAAAACTTTCAGGACAAACAGTACTGGACAGGCGGCACACAGTTTGACCCTGCGGCGGCATCCGGCACATTTGCCGAAAACTATTTCAACCGTACTGACGGCGGCAACCGCACACTGTCTGCACTTGCCGACCTGAAACTGTCGGGCAATCCGTTAAATCTTGCAAGCCCTGTTGTGTTTCCTGCTTCCAACAGTCCGCTAACAACAGGATACGACTGGACTAATGCTAAAGTATCATCATATTTCGACAGAGTAAATTATATCGGAGCTTTCAGCGCTTCTGAAACAGCTACCAATAACTGGACTTCCGGCTGGTGTAATTTTGATCCTCAAAATACGGTATATTAGGCAAACGCCATAAACATATTCTGCCGCAATATGGCAGAGGACAGAGGAAACAAATCGTGTTTGTTTCCTCTGTCTGTTATTTGCTTTGCGCGGCATAAATTTGTGAGTTTGGCAGTGCAATACAATGTGCGATGGCATCTCGCAGCTGATTTTTCCACACATGGATATGCTCTGATTACCGGATTGCTTCGTCGCTATGCTCCTTGCAGTGATGCCTATATCACGCAGCACGTCTTTGCGAAGGCTTTAGCCTGAAGCAATCCAGAAAACTGAAAATCTTCGAGCATTGGCAGGGTATCTTGCCGTTTTTGGAACATCATACAATGTATGACATTACCGTGATTTGACTGTTTTGAAATGGCGCCTTTACATGATTTGTTTAATAAATCTTATTTTATTCAGTATTTTTTTATACTTTTGCGAAAAACATCATTATAAAATGAAAAATATACTGCTTCTTGGAGATGAAGCCTTAGCGCAGGGCGCTATCGATGGAGGATTATCAGGCTGCTATGCCTATCCCGGAACTCCATCTACCGAAATAATGGAATATATCCAGCACAATAAGTTTGCATGTGAAAACAATATTCACAGAGTTTGGGCATCAAACGAAAAAACGGCATTTGAAAGCGCAATCGGAATGTCGTATGCAGGTAAACGATCTATGGTTTGCTTCAAACACGTAGGATTGAACGTAGCGGCAGATGCATTTATGAATTCAGCCATTACGGGGATCAACGGAGGTTTGGTTGCAGTATCAGCCGACGACCCTTCCATGCACTCGTCGCAAAATGAGCAGGATTCGCGAATATATGCAAAGTTTGCAATGATTCCTATACTTGAGCCGCACAGCCAGCAGGAAGCATACGACATGGCTTATACGGCGTTTGAACTTTCCGAAAGTCTGGGCTTGCCTGTAATGATAAGAATCACTACGCGGCTTGCTCACTCACGGTCAAATGTTGCAACAAAACCACAAAAGCCGCAAAACGGCTTACATCTTCCAGCATCGGCTAAACAGTTTATTCTGCTTCCGGCTATTGCACGCCACAACTACGAATCGCTGATAGCAAAACAGGAAACAATGCGCCATCTGTCGGAAATATCGCCTTACAACAAATATATTGACGGCGGCAACAAATCGCTCGGCATAATTACAACAGGAATTGCGTTCAATTATCTTATGGAAAATTTCATCGACAAAGCCTGCGACTATCCCGTGCTGAAAATAGACCAGTACCCGCTTCCGTACAAACTTGTAGAAAGAATTTATCGCGAATGCGACAAAATTCTCGTAGCCGAAGAAGGCTACCCCGCAGTAGAAGAACTGCTGAAAGGATATATTGCCGACAACAGCAAAATCATCGGACGCTTGAGCGGAGCGATTCCCCGAACGGGAGAACTTACGCCTGCTATTATGGCAAAAGCGCTGAATATGGATGCCGCCGCATCCTGCAATATCCCCGAGCTGGCGGTTTCGCGACCGCCCCAGTTATGTCAGGGCTGCGGGCATCGAGACGTTGCCGACATTATAAACGCCGCAATGACCGAATACGGAAAAGGCAGAGTGTTTGCCGATATAGGATGCTATACATTAATGGCGCTGCCCCCCTTTGATGCAATTGACACCTGCGTTGAAATGGGCGCATCAATCACAATGGCTAAGGGAGCAGCCGATGCTGGACTTGTGCCATCCATTGCGCTGATAGGCGACTCCACGTTTACCCATTCGGGAATGACTGGGCTGCTGGACGCCGTGAACGAAAAAACTCAGATTACGGTAATCATCTCCGATAATCTGACTACAGGAATGACAGGCGGGCAGGATTCGTCAGGTACAAACAGACTTGTTGAAATATGCAAAGGATTAGGCGTGGAACAGGAACACATACGGGTGATAATTCCACTGAAAAAGAACTTCGACCAAAACCTTGCCGCATTAAAAGAAGAAATGCAGTACAAAGGCGTGTCGGTGATAATAGCCCAGCGCGAATGTATTCAAACCTTTGCACGACGCGTAAAAAAGAGTTAACAGTTGAGAATGATAATTAATAATAAAATGAAAAACATAATAATAACTCTGGATTGCTTCACCCTGCGGGTTCGCAATGACGAACAAACACAGCGGCAGCGCGTCATTGCGAGCGTCAGCGAAGCAATCCAGAAAAGTAAACAGTAAACAAATAACTGTCAACTGTCAACTGTCAACTGATTTTAATAACTAAATAATACAAACAAATTATGACAAATAACGAAAAAACAAGCGTAATGGTCGAACTGTACGATTTGACCCTTACCGACAGAAAAGACGACCGTTTTGGTCG
>JAISNL010000176.1 GCA_031276235.1 Prevotellaceae bacterium
TATAAGCGTCCCTGTAACGTATGAGCATGGCGCGTTCCTGTTCGCTGACTGTTGGCGGAATTTCGTCAAACAGAAGCGAATACATTTTATCTATGATATTTTTTTTAAGCATTTTCGGATATATTTTGTTTCTTCAAAAAATCTATCATTGCCGTTTCGGCTTGCGGCGAGCCTTTGCGTGCAAATTCAAGCGTTATATTTTTGACTTTCAAGCAGCACGAGTTTTGCATGAGTATTACACAGATAAATTTCGTTTGCAATATTGCTCAAAAACAACAGATTATTTCTGTGTCGCTTTGCGATTGTGAAATCGAGCAGAAGCGTAAGATGCGCAATTTTGGCTTGCTGTTTGAGCAATTTTCGGGCAAAGGCTTCAGCCACAGCAAAAGAGCAGATAGTAAGTTTATCTGCTCTGTCAACGTTGCAAAGCAACGAATTAAGTACTGTCCACGCATCAGTTTTGCGCAGGAATATTTGGTTCTGTATTAAATCCAAGCGTTTTTAATTTTTCTATTGTCTGTTCATCAAATGACTGATTATTATCAATCATTGCCGTAATTCGCTGCTGTATTGTTTTCCGTCTTTCATCGTCAATTTTATCGGGTTCTGCAACAGAGCGCGAGATATACGTTCTGAAAGCGTTCACCTGCTGAGGCGTTAAACTGCAGCCGCCGCCGGCATCTTCATTTGTCGGACTGTTGGGCAGTTCGCTGTTAATATACCAGTTATCAATGATTGCCCAGTTTTTTGAAATAATATCATCAAATTCTCTTAGCATCAAATAAAATTCGCTACGTTCTTGTGTACTTTTTGATGCAATCATTGCCTGATGAGCGCTACGCATTATTCTGTATTTTTCAACGATTTGCAGATACAGAGGTTGCAGTTCATCGGGCAAATCTTCAAATTTGATTTTGCCTTCAACATCAATAATCAGACGTTCAGGCTTTATCGGCGGAATGTTGTATGTAGGCCACTGTTTTTTTTCGATTTGCAGTTCAGGCTTTTTTCCAGTTTTCGGTTTTGGAATATGAAGGGCAAGTTTTTCCATTTCGTACCGAAGTTTACTCATTCCGCGTTTTTCGCCCACTCTGCCAAGCCACTGCGCAATGGCTCTGTTTCTGTTGTATTTTGAAAAAAGCGCTACGCCTGTTATATAATCAGGCGCATCGCTTTCAATCCATTTTTTTACGTCATCCATATTATATATCGCTATCATCATCAGGTGTAAATACGCCTGTTGCACAGTTAAGAACGCCATCGGCAAGTTGCAGAGTGCCTTTGTAAAACGGAAACGGAGTTACATCCGGCGCCGTTACTTCAATAGTCAAGCCTTTTGCCGAACCTGCAGCATCTCCGGTTGTGGCGTTGATGTTGGTTTCAACGTTATAATCAGTGCTTCCAATCACTACAAAACGATTTTGCGGCAACGGAACTACAAGCAAAATATTTGCATTCACAAAGCCTTTCATCATATTCCGAGCTTCATCGGTAATATCAGGAAACGAAAGTATAACTTTGTTGTTAAACATTTTGCAGTCTTTTTCACCAAAAGTTTCGGATGCTCCAGAGCCTTTGCCCTGTGTTGAATAAAGACTGAAAAAATGTTTGTTTTCCTTCAAAACGAAATTGCCGGTGTAATTCACCGCTTCTGCAATGGTTGTGGCATCTTCGTTTTTTATTGTTGGAAAACTCAGTATATCAGACTTTGGTATATAATAAACCAAAGATTTTATACCTGAAGGATTTACTTTACCTTCTGTCCATAAAATATCGCCAAATATCATATTATTTCCTCCTTAATTTTAAATATCGCCGCCGCCGGTTTCTACTTCGGTAGTAAATTTGAATCCGCACAGAAATTCAGGCATTATGGTTTCAAATCCAACTCCAAAGAACGATTTCATAAACAGTTGCACGGCTTTCGGATTGTCGCAACGGCGAATTTCAACCGTAGTATAATCGCTTGAATTGTCGAAGCCTATGTTCATATTTTCCTTTACGGAGATAAACATGTAATCCTGATTTTCCATGTTGTCCAATTCCACAAACTGAAGTTTGCCGCGCGAGCTGTGCAGTTCTTTCTGCTGATAGCCTGAGTTCCATGGCGCGTGTCCAAATTCAATCTGAAACCATTTTTCGTAAGCATCTATCACTCGGGGCGGGCAATAGAGAGAGAATTTTTTGCCGCGGCGCAATTTGCGGTTTACAAAATGAAACATTTCGTTGAGAACCTCGCCTGCATTGTCCACAGTAACAGGCGTGGATGTAAAATCCTTATAGTTTCCTATAGTTTCAGAGGCTTTGTTGGCTGCGATTGCGGCGGTAAAGATTGTTGAAAATCCGTTGAACAGCGTAGATGTATCGTTGCCTGCCGGATTTCTTACCGCCGTAAAAAGATTGTCGTAGAGAGCCTCGCCCGCTTTGAGTGCAACCTCAAGCGCAATGCGGCGCGCTATTGCCATCTGGTCGGGTTTGATGGCTGTTGGTTCGGTGTAAAGCGAACCGAGAACTACATTCGGATCGAACTCTTTTACAAGGTCGCCGAGATAAGTTTCCCATTCGTAGGGAGTGATGGAAAATGCGCCATCCGCTCCTTTTTCGGAACGATATGGGCGCAGTTGAGCATCTACCGAAAGCAGTCCGCCTACTACCTTGCCCTGAATGCCCGAGCGCAGGGAAAAGTAAGGAATCACCTCGTTGAATGCTACAACAGGAGCGGTCAAAATATCTTTTTTATATTTGGTTCCCGCTTCAATTAATACGTCATTGATTGTTAATGCCATTTTTTAAATTGTTTTTTTTGTGCTTTTCAATTCATTAAGAACGTTTGCGTACAAATTTATTTCGCTGGGTTCGTCATCCACAACGGCTGCCGCCGATGCTGCGCCTGCGCTTTTTTCAAGTTCGGCGATTTTTTCGTTCAACGTTTTTATTGTCCGGTCGCATTCATTAATATCAGTATTAGCCTGCTGCAAATTTAATTTTGCGGCGGCAAGTTCATCTTCGACTTTGCTTCCTGCCAGCAAAGCGCTGTCAATCGCTTCGAGTTGCTGCTCGTTAAGCGATGTCTGTCCATCTTCGATTGCCAACTCGGTGAGTGCAAGACAGGCAAGCAAAGCGGTTAATTTTGTTTTGTTTTTTGTCATATTTTTTGAATTATGATTTTTCTTTTTTGACTTGCTTAATTCAATTACGGCTTCAACGGCGCTCTGAAAATCGCCGATGCTGTCGATAAGCGTTCCTGTTACCTCTGCCGCCGTGAACGTACGTCCTTTCAGATGTTCGTCCATCACATTTGGTCGGTTTGCCTTTATGTCGGCAATAAATCTTTGATTTGCAGGGTTCAGTATCCGTTCCTTAATCAGTTTGAAATCGCCTGTGAGCGCGGCTTCATATTCCTCGTTTTTTTCGCTTGAAGCGTCGGCATATATTCTTACGCGGGTATATCCGTCAGGCTCTTTGTTGAATTTTGGAAAGCCGCTCAGTTCTACAACCGTTCCTATACATCCTATGCTGTCGGTATTGCGCGAGGCGATTATTCTGTTGCAGTACGAACCTGCGTGCATTGCTGCCGAACACATCATGCCGTCAACGAAGGCTACAATCGGTTTGGTCAGTTTTTGTATTGCATCGGCAAGCACGGGAACTGCGCCTGTCTGTCCGCCTCCCGAATCGATTAGCAATATATGTCCGGTGATTTCGGGATTCTGGTCGGCGTCCAGCAGATATTCTGCAATGCGTTCTGTGCCTGTGATTCCCGATTCGGTGCTTCGTTTCATCATTATTCCGCGCAACGGCTGAACATAAATTTGGTGAAATTTTGAAGTATCGCCGTCATCCTGTTTTACATGCGCTTTTATATTATATGTGTATGGAATGTTGTCTGCATCGGTCGGTTCTCTGTCGAAATGCAAGCCTGCAAATACGCCGCCAAGTATTGGAGCGTACATTTGCATTGTCAGCGCGTCGATTGCCCATGTGGACGTTACAAGTTCTTTGATAAATGAATATTGCATTGCATGTCTGTGTTTTTCAGACTGCAATATTCGTTATATTTGCGTGAATAGTAAAGGACTTAATTACTTGCTTTTATTCCCTGCGGGCTGACGTATTCGATGGATATTTGGTAGCCGTTGACATTCAAGCCGCCTACGGTGCGCGAGTAATTGAAATCGGCGCAATATTCGCTGTTGCCAAGTATGTACAGGCGGTCGTTCATGTCGGTAATGCGGTATTGCCAGCGCCATTTGCTCAAAAATTCCAAAACGGTATCGTTGGTTTTGGATGAGTTTCTGATTTCGGCTTCCACGTTTACTGTTGAATATTTGCCTGCTGCATCCTGACTCCATTTTTCGGTGAGTTTTGCCGAAAGGCTTACCGTTTTGAGTTCTTTCCATGTATCGTTTTCTGTTGAACGATATTCTATCTTTTTGATTCCTAACTTAATCATGATATTTATTTTAATTGTTTTTAGTGTATTTACTGCGTTTTTTGCGAGGGGACAACTGCGGGACAAATCGTGACGACTTTTTTTTATTTTTTCTGTATCTGTAATACGATTTTTTTAGCGATTCGTAGTTGATATTTTTAAACGAAATGTTGTATGAATAGCAATAATCGAGTATTGTGTCTTTTATCAGACTGTTGTTTTTCACAAATCTATCCAAATGCAGAAACATTTGTTGCAAAAATATTTCGTTGAGCATAACGGCGATATATCGTTCGCCTTTGGGCGATATGTAAAAATTGTATAAAGTGTTTTTATCGTTATAATTTGGCAGTTCAAATTCAAATATATTTTTTGCTGTTGGTATTTTTGCGTCATAATTTTTGGGTGGCAGCTGCAGCCATGGCTTTATGAGTTTGCCGAATGTGTCGGCGGCGGTAACGGTTCGCCCGCCGCCCAGAAATGCGCAGACAACAAATTCCTGCAGCGATGGTTTTAAGTGTATGTATGTTTTCATGTCTCAAAATTATTTATTTAAAATTTATATTCAAAGTACATTCTGTTTTTTTAAGATTAATTTTAACAAATATTTTATTTTTTCGTTTTTGTAAATTTATTTCTTTTTTATATTTTTTTATATCTAAAAATCATTTTAGAATATTCTGCTCAAATTATTTTTTTTTTGTTTTTGTAAATCGTTTTTTTTGTGCCCAACAACCCAACAACCCAACAAAATATATAAATATTTGATAATCAACAATGTTTTTTCTCTTGGTTTGTTGGGTAGATGAAAATGTCTGCCCAACAAAAAAAAAATAGAAAAAATCAAAATAAACAGAAAAAAAATCTTTACCCAACAAAACACGTAAGTACCCAACAAAAAATACAATGTTCCAACAAATCCTGCTTATATATATATTATTTATTTTCAATATATTATTATTTATTATCATTGTCAAAAACTGTTTTTGTTGGGTTGTTGGGTTGTTGGGCAGAGATTTTGGCTTAAAAATTTTAAAAAATATTTTCTGTTTTTTCATTGTTTTCGGCTGCAACGGGTGGAAAATAATTTTCAACATCATCTACTTTTTCGAGATTTATATTAATGAGTTCTTTTAATATAAAATAATCTAAAACTACCGCAGTTGTATTTTGGTTGTTTATTTTTTCAGTGCGGCGTACCATGCCTGAAAATTCATCTTTCATGTCAGTATATTCTTTCCATGTAAATCTTGTGCTTTTCACTTGACCTATATATGCAGGATGATCTTTTAGGTACATTAGCAAATTATTCATTTTAAGAGATTCGCTGCCTCTGATTTTCATATATTTAGTATGAATTAATCCAATCCTCAAGTAAAGCACTCGTGTGTCTTTTGCTAAAACATGTTCAACGGTTTTTTGTCTGTCGATTTGCAAAGTAAGTTTGTGTTCCCATTCAATTTTATATTCGCGTCCCTGTATAATTTCATTATTATTGAGTAATACATCAAGCGTTTCAAAAAATACGCTCAATCTGTTTGTATTGCTTATTGATTCGCTTTGGGTTATTACCTTATTACGCGCAATATTATAAAACTGTTTATATTTGAATGGCAGTTGCAGTTCGGGTATATATTGTTCAAATATTTTGCATATAGATAAAAAAAGCGACACTGTATTAATCAGACGTGAATTGTGAATATCGCCTTTTTCGTTTAAATCTTTTTTAAGTTCCTTATAAACTTCATCCAACACATGAGTAAAATGTTCTTTAATAATATTTCGTTTGCGCAGTATTTGCAGCAATACGCCGCTCAAACCCTTTTTTTCTCTCTGTTTGAGATTTAGCAAAAGTTGCCGTTCGCTGTCTGTCCAGTCATCTTTTTTAGGCACATGCAACAGTATGCAGCGATTTGCCAGCGAACCGTCATCTCTTTCAGGCGCTTCCTGTCCGAGCAAAATAACGGCGCAATTTATTTTACTTATATCCAAATCCTTACTTGTTGCATCCTTTTTTTTCTGTTTGCCTTCGCCATCATATACGGCTGCCTTCAAGCCTTGAAATTTTATATCTGATATTTGATAATCATTATATTCTTCAAATATCATGGATACGTCTCGATAGCGTTCCATGCTGCTGAAAAATGCAGCATCTGTGCCTGAATTTAAGTTAAACGTTGGCGCATCGGGATGCATGAACAGTGAACGTATGCTGATTGCTATTTGAGTTTTGCCGCTTTCTGTAGGACCTATAAAAAACGGCGCTGTAAACAGACGGTTTATAGGATAAATATCGCTTCTGAAAACGCTTAAAAGCGCAAACAGCAAAGCCCATTGTCCATTCATATTTTGTTTGTACACTTCCGTCATAAGATTAGCCCATGTAGCAAAATCCGTTTCATCATTTTCGCGAAAAACAAACCATTTGTCGTTTTCGTATTTATTGTTGCTTTTGCGCAGTTCGCTGTATATCTTACTGAATGATGGCGAATAATATATTTTGTCTTTATGCGCAACAAGTCCCAGTTCATCGGTATATTTTATTTGTCCTTCCGAAAATATTGCATTTGCAAAGGCATAAAAATCTTCATACTGTTGCCCGAATTCGTTAAGTTCGTAACAGGTAGGAAATTGATTTGCTATGCTGGCAATTATTTTTTCGTGATGTTCGGCTTTTCCGCGCACAAAAACATTTCCGCCAAGCGAAAACAATACTTTTTTGAACTGTCCGAATTCAATCAGTTTTTCTGATAAAAATTCGGCATAATAAGTTATTCCGGACTCGGAATTATTGATACGTACAATACGTTTATTTTTTGCGTCTTCTGTATCAAAAACGTGAAATAATGGTTCTATATAAAAATTTCCAACAACCTGCAATCCGCCTTCGGCAGTTCTAAATACATAAAATATTTTTTTTCCGTTTTCGTCTTGTGCCGGGAAATATTGATGTTGATAAAAAAAATCTTTGTCAACATAATCAGGCAACTTATTGATGTCGAAATTATATTGTTTGCCTCCTAAATTGCTTGTCTCGTGTTTGAGCGTGTTTTTATTTTTTTTTGCCGTAATATGCGGCTTTAATATTTTTTTGAGATCGGCAACGGATATTAATAATGAATCTGCATATTTTTTTAAATACACTGTTTGCAAGGCGTCATCGAGTTTGCTAAGTATTTTACAGCATTGCTCTATAAGCCGTTTCATTATTATTTCATCGTTGCTATTATCCTGAATAAGTTTTCTACATTCATCTGCATAGGCGACTATGTAATTTACAGGTTCTCCATATTCTTTATCGCGGATAATTATGCTAAAATTAAAATCAAGCATCCAGCCGCAGAGAATTGCAAACGACGTTTCTGTTCCAATATTATCAAGCAAATAATTTTTATCGTTTACAAATTCAACTCGTTGAGTGATATTGTTCAGTTCCTGAACATGCGAATACAGAACGCAGTCGGAGCGCATTACTGTATTTTCATTACCTTCGGCGTGATACGAAACAAGCGTTTCCATATCGTCGGCAATGAAGCATTTATTGTTTTTCTGTATTGCTTCTTTTGCTGCCTCTAAACCTGTCCAGCCTTCCGTTTTTACCTCTACAGGTTTTTTTATATTTTTTTTAACTGAATCTCTTACTGTTTTTTTATTCAGATTAAAGTTATCAGATACCTTATTTATATATATTTCACGGTTGCCCTTGTCGGGAATTAATGCAATAAGCCTTTCAAGTTCCTTAACGGCTGCAGCAATTTGTAGAGGATCATTTGACTGTCTTATAATTTCATATTTAAATGAAACAAAGTCTTTTTTTGTAGCAAGCAACTGTTTTATGTTTTCCGAATTTGTTGAAAGTCCGTAACTGTCGGGATCATGTCCTGTAGGCAAAGCCACCATGCGCACGTTCATTCCTTCCTGCAGCAATAATTCTGCATTTCTGAATGTCGCTTTTTCGCCGGCGCTGTCGCCGTCATAACACAGCAGCATGTTCAGAGTAAACCGCCGTATCATTGCTATCTGGGATTTTGTTAATGCTGTGCCGCAACTGGCTATTGAATTTTCAAAACCAAGTTCATGAAATCGCATAACATCAAAATTGCCTTCAAGCAAAATACATTCATCTGCTTTTACAATAGATTTTTTTGCCAGATGCAAACCATACAGACAGCTACCTTTTTTAAATAAATCCGAATCTTTACTGTTCAGATATTTTGTTTTTTCGTCATTGTTGACAGTTCTTCCTGTAAATCCTACAACAGAACCTGTTATATCGCAAATCGGGAATATTATTCTTGACCTGAAATAATCGTATGTTCCCCGTTCGCCTTCGCCGATGAGCGATGCATCTGTCAAAAACTGTTTTTTGAACCCTGCGCTTTCTGCAGACTGTTGCAATGAATGCCAATCGCCCGAAGCAAATCCGATTTTGAATTTTTCGATGGTTTCCTTCTTAAATTTTCTTGTCCGTAAATAAGTCTGACATTCTTTCTGTTTTGTGTTTTTACAAAAATAATTTTCAGCCCATCTCGTTACAACTTTAAGGCTTTCGCGATGTTCGTATTTAGCCTTTTCTTCTGCCGTTGGCGTGTAATCATCTTCAATAATAATACGAGTTTTGGATGCTAAAAATTTTATCGCTTGAGAAAATGATAATTGCTCGTGTTCCTGTATAAATTTTATTGCATTGCCCGAAACTCCGCAACCAAAGCATTTATAAATTCCCTTTGATGGAGATACAAAGAATGATGGAGTTTTTTCATCATGAAAAGGGCAACAACCTGTATAATTTGAGCCTTTTTTATGTAAATTCACATATTCGCTTATTAAATCAACTATATTTATATTTGCCAATATTTTATCTATAATTTCCTGTGATATCATCTGCTTTTTCTTAAAATAATGTTAATCCTGCATTTTGCTGTTTTGGTTGCTTTGCTGTTTTTCGTTTTACAAGCGCGAGTTCATTGGCTCCGGCTGCAGACGGACGTTTTACTTTTACAAATTATCCTTTCGGATTGATTATCATTTTAATTCAGTTGAAAGTTAATTTTTTATTTTTCAGCTCCAATAAACAAGTTTAAAAAAGCGTTTAAATACGACATGTAATAAGTAGTCTCATCCTTGCCGATATTTGGTTCAAACACTATTTCCAATGTCATGTCATTGGTAATAGTTACTGTTGTTTTAATTTTTTTTGCATCGTTGTCCTCAAAGGTGATTTTTACTGTTTTTTTCATTTTTCGTTCTCCTTTTCTAAAATGTTTAACAAGGTGTTTAACAGTGCGCTTTCGGCGGCTTCGAAATCATAAAATCTTGTTTTACTTTTTACTTCAGCATAATTAAGTCGATAACGAAATTTGTAATTGAGTCTAAATTTCTCAAATTGAGTGAATGTTTCGCAAATTATATTTTTTTCATCTCTTATCCACTTCAATGCAAGCGCTACGGTTGGCGCGGAGCAACTGTAACTGCCTATTATATCATCATTACATTCATTGAAATTAAATTGTTCGTCCGAATATAACGGAATTTCGTTGCGTGGTCTATAATAATATTGAGTTTTCCAGTCGAAACCCAATTTAGCCAATCTTTGTCCTTGCTCGTACGTAACGAGTTGTAACTGTTTTTCCATTTTCTTATAATTTTTCAAATTCTTTTTCCAATCTGTCAATTTCTTTGCTGATATTAATGCAATATTCGTTCAAAAAATCTTCGACTGTAGATGGCAGGTATTTATTCCGTAACCAAGTTTTGCCGGAACTATCGCTTAATTGGAGTTCCAAATGGTTATTTATTCTGTTTTTGTTCAAAATATTATTCAGAGTTCCTTTTAAGCCATCGATTTCCGATTCAATTTCTTTTGCTTTTTGTAATGTTTTCTGTGTCATTTTTTTATTATTTTTAATTTATTTATTTAAAGTTTTTTTTATTAACATAAACAAGTCATACTGCTCCTGATATTCAAACAATTTTGCTAATTGTCTGTCTGTCGCGGCTGTTTCTTTTAATCCTTCGTAATGTTCTATTTTTTTGCTTAACGCAGTCAGTTTTTTGTTGATTGATTTAAGCATCAAGGGAAAGATTAAATTAAATTCAGCCTCGTTGAACTGATACGCATAAGTTGTATCATATATTGAGTTACCGTATTCGTGTGATAAAGCGGGTATAATTATTTTTTCCATATTTTTATTATTTTAACTGTCAAATGATTTATTTTATATTTTCCACAATGTGTCCTGTTGCCTGCTGCCCGTATTTTTCAGACATTATTCGCGCAAGCTGGTTCACCTGCCCGAAAAAAACTTTGGTGTACCATGGCTTCTTTTTTCGCGAGCTGTCTGTGCCGGCAGGCACATATTTTCCTACGCCCAGTTCCACAAAGCGACCGTAATACGCAAATGTAAATGTGATTTTTTCGGTGTCGCCGTTTGCATCGAGAATAACCCTGTGTTTAAACGAGTCCAGCAGTTTGCCGCTGTCAATCGCATCCAAATCCGATATTCTGTTTTCCCAGCGTTCAATCACAATCTTTGCCCATGCTTCCAATGTTTCGTATTTATCCATAAATTGTTACAGTTGAATTTATTTGTTTAAATTTTATTGTTTATCTGTTTTTCTATCGTTCAATTTCCGTATCTGTTTTCCAGCCGAGATCACAAAGCAACACAAGATATTTTTATAAGTATCTTAAATATAATAATATAAGAGTAAGAAAATTAGAGGTAAGTGCTTCTAAATTGCTTCTAAGCCCGCAAATTCAAGCGGGCTGTGGTGTTTTAGGGTATTACCTGATTTGATTTTTTGCTGTAATAACATTGAAAAAACAGTTAAAACTTCTAAA
>JAISNL010000020.1 GCA_031276235.1 Prevotellaceae bacterium
CGTATAGAAGGAGATAATATTATAATCCATAAGGCATACGGAAAAATTATGGACAAAGGTAAACACATACGGCTCAAATTTAAAAACCGTACAGTTGATTTATATAAAAAACAATAAAAAGATAAAAAACGGGGAAGCCGAAAACCGGAAAGAGTAGGCAAACATTAAAAATAATGACAATGAAACAGTCTCCGTTTTTAGAGAAAAAAGAAAAATGGCTACGCGAAGTAAGCGATGAATGCCATGAGTTTGCAAAGAAAATCGATTTGGATTTTTATGTTTTCCAAACGCCTTGCGACAAGTATAATCCTAAATTACTGTTAATCGGCATCAATCCGGGCGGACATAAGTCGTATCAGAAAGCTCTGGAAGAAAAAGGGTACGACAAAAGACCGGCAACCGATTTGGGTTACGAGGAAAGTATGCTTGTAAAAAAACCGAAAGGGGAAATCGAAGAAGGCTTAAAGGGTTGCGATGTGATGCGCGACAGGATGAAAAGAGTATTCTGCGAGAGTAACAATCTTGATATTCTTAAAGATACGGTAATGATGAATATGTTTTATTTCAACACTGATAAATCGAAAGATATATACAAAATTGACGCAGGAATCAGGAAATATTGCTTTAATAAAACATTGGAATTTATAGATATTATCAATCCACAGAACGTATTGTTTCTTACAAGTGATTCCAAAATTTTGGGAAGTTTCGGAGTGAAAAATATCACGGAAAAGAAAAAGTTCATCAAACAGGGCATTTTAGGAGACCGTACGGTGTATGCCATTCCTCATTATGCCAGCAGATTGGGTGCTTATTTTGGTGAGAAAAGCGTTAAAATGGGAAAATCTTTAAGCGAAATTCTTAAATGAAATTTTTAGTAATTATAGCTGTTATTTTAACACTGATAATTATAAGTGTTACTCAATTAGTAGCATATTTCGAAAAGAAAAAATATAATTTAAAATATAATAATATGTTAGAAAATTCACAAAAACAAAATGGGAATCCTGTAATTATAGTACAGGAAAACAAGAGTAATGGAGTTGGTACGGCAGGTTTTATATTAGCGCTTATTGGGCTAATTTTTTGTTGGATACCGGTAATCAATTGGATTCTTTGGATTTTAGGGGCAATTTTATCAATTGTTGGTTGTTTTAAAGAGCCTCGAGGTTTGGCTATTGCCGGAGTTGTCATCTCCTTTATTGGAGTGATACTGTTGATAGTAGTTGTTATTGGATTAGCTTCATTAGTTTAAACAAATTTATTTCAATGGAGACCGGAGACCATTAAAAAAACGGGGTGAGTCCGAAAGGCCATACGAGTAGGGATTTTGTAATTAAAAAATATTAGATTTATGTATTGTCCAAATTGTGGAAATGAAGTTTCTGAAAAGGCTGTCATTTGTGTCAAGTGCGGAGTCGCTTTAAAAGGTGAAAATTCCCTTGTCGGGACTGACGGAAAAGATTGGTTAACAACATTGTTGTTGTGTATTTTTCTTGGATATTTAGGTATTCATCGATTTTATACGAAAAATACGGGTATTGGTGTAGTTCAGTTATTAACATTGGGCTGCTGTGGTATATGGACACTGATTGACTTCATTATGATTCTCACAGGTAGTTATACTGACGGCGATGGCAAGCAACTTGTTAAAAAGTAAGGAATTATCTAAACGAATAAAGGGGATTAGTATTCTGCTAATCCCTATTATTCTGTATTTTATTCCCGTAAGTTGGCTGAATGAGCAACATTCTATTTGTATATTCAAAAATATTTTTGGACATGAATGTTATGGTTGTGGAATGACGCGGGCTGTCGTCTCGGCAATACAGTTTGACTTCGACGTTGCGTGTCATTATAATATGTTAGTTATAATTGTATTACCTCTACTAATATACATTTGGATAAAAACATTAATGAAATTATTTTGTAATTAAATTAAAGAAAATGAAACATATAGTTTATTTCGTATTTTTAATCCTCATGTTATTTCAATCCTGTACGCCAAAAGAGCAAATAAAGGGAAAAACATGGGAGGGTCGGCTATACCGGCAATCCGACAACAAAGAACTGTCGGAGGTGAAATTGAAAATGAGCAACGATTCGTTGTATTTGTTTTCCAATGCCGTTTTTGGCGCTGATAATGACACTCTTGTTCTTGCACAGGCAAACGAACAGGATTCGGTTTACACTTATCGAAGTATAAAAGGCGATGAATATACTATCGTGCTTAGATACAGTGTAAACAACTCTGTAGAAAATCTGTATATCACAGACATAGAGCGTGATTTTTATTTAGTTCTTGGTATTAGTCCGGTTGATATATGGACTTCCGGAAGTTTGGATTTCTACAAGAACAGGAAAACGCCGAGAGAAACTTACAAGTATTTGGACGGCGTGTACGAAGGAGAGTTCGAAAGTGATGATTTTTTCGAAAGTCTTGCTCTTCTCGAATCGGGAGGGATGACTTTGAAACTCGTATTCATGAACGACTCACAACTTAAAATGTGCCTTATAAGTGTGATAACAGGTTTTTTATCAGGCAAAAAGGAACCTTGTGATATTGTAAATTATCGTATAGAAGGAGATAATATTATAATCCATAAGGCATACGGAAAAATTATGGACAAAGGTAAACACATACG
>JAISNL010000027.1 GCA_031276235.1 Prevotellaceae bacterium
CCTGCCGCTACCCATACTTGATTGGTAGGTTGTGATTCGTTTATCATTTTCTGCAAGTCATCCGAAGCATTTGCCCATGAAAGACCATCTTTATTGCCTGCGCCACCTTGTTTTACATAGCGTATGTTTGTAGATGCAGGAGTCTCATTTTCGGTAGTAAAGGTTATATCCTGAGCAGCTATTTCCTTGCCTTCTGCGTCTGCTATATTTTCTATTATAAATAAATAAGTTTCAGAGTGATCCAGTGCGCTTGAGGGCGTAATGGTTATCACTTTTTTGTCGTCGCTTACTGTTGCCGTATATGCAACCGTGCCGCTGGTGCCGACAAATGTTATTATGTTTGTCCAATCGATGCTGTTTGTTAATTCGCTGCCGCCAAGCTCGCGTAGCGGTTCGGGTGAGGTTATTGTTACAGCAGTGTTCACTGATACGTTTGTAGCGCCGTTGGCAGGGTTGAATGTAAGTATTACGTCTGAGAAAGGCGTGGCTACAGTTTCTTTATATAAGAAAACTGCCTCTTGCCCATCTTTATAACATGAAAACAAAACGTCAGCATCATTAAAGCGCAGACGATTTCGTTTATACGTAGAATTATCTTTTGCATTAATTATAGCCGCATCGCCGCTAAACGTAATACCCCATTTGACTTGTTCTGTGGTTAGTTTAAGATGATTATTGTTATCACCTGTTGCAGGCGTAAGATTTTCATTATTTACCTCATCAAACAAAATCCAATCCGAACCTGATTTTTTCAAAGTTATTGCGTAAGGATAAATTTCATCGTTAGCAATTACTGTTGTAGCAACGCCTATTCTAACTTCGCTGTTTTCAACAGGAATTTCTATTGCGTGGCGGTTGTTTGGTTTTTGCCAGCCTAAAGCGTAGTATTCCGAGCCTTTCTTGCCAATAATTAAATATTGTGCATTGTCGGTCAAGTCCGAAACATTATGTACAAGCGAATATGTTTTTGCATTTACACCGCCCGGATATACTTTTAATGTATAACTTGCTTGGGCTGCACAGAATGTTCCTGCGGCTGCTATTGATGCAGTAATGGCGGCAGTTCCCGCGCCTGTGATGGTTACTTCTCCGTTGTTGTCAACGGTTGCAACGCCTGTATTGCTGCTTGTATAAGTGATTGCTCCCGTAGAGCCGTTTACAGATGTTGCCACTTTGGTAAAGTTGGGGTCTCCTTCAAATTTCGAGATTCGCGTTACATCAAATTGCAGACCTGCATCAGAACATGATGGCGGTGTATAGGTTATTTTGATAGTATTAAATCGAAGTTGAGTCGTGCCTGCTACAGTATTCTGAATTGTCAGACCTGTTGACGCTTCTATACCAGAAAGCGTTCCTATTAGACCAAACCATGTTAATTCTCCTTCGCCATCGTCATCAATAAAATATGTTGTCTTCGGATGATAGCTTGCGCTTGTTGCTGTTAATTCTATTCCAGTTATGACAGCACCGTTTTGAGGAATAAATGTAATAGAATTTCCATTCCCCGATGAATGTCCGTATAACCGTAATCCGATGCTAGCGGTAGAGCCACTGGTATACACAGTTGGCGATGTACCTGCACTGTTTTTTTGAGCAGTAAAGGAAATACTGCCGCTAACAATAGTTCCACTTGTAACTTCAATTGCGTCACCATAATTCGCGGAAAATACATAAGTTACTTCATCTCCTCTAACATTTATGTTTGCAAACAACATAACGATTGCGGCAAACATTAATTTTATAAAAATATTTTTTTTCATATCTTAATTTTTTATTTTATTTTTTTTATTTTATTTTCTATTATAATATTATTTGTTGCGTGATTATTTGACTGCGGTTTCGGTTTTACTGTTTCTCAAACCTTTTTCCTGCGCCGCTATCTGTTTGTAGCGTTCGGTCAGGGCGTTCAGTTCTTTTATAAAATTTTCATATCCGTCAGTTCCGTTTAGCAGCGCAAGTGCTTCTAATCGGTCGAATATTGCTCGCAGGTATTTGTCTGTTTTTTGTCGGGCGTCTCTCATTTTCACTGTGGGACGCTGCGATGTTTCTGCGTATCGTTCAAGCATCATCTGCTCAAATTTGGTATTTTCGGTATCCAGTTGCTGCGCCCAGTCGCCAAGTCCGAGCAAAGTAAGCAGCGCGGCATTGTCAGGGCTGTTAAGTTCTCGCAGCAGGTCGGTTATTGCGGCTGTTTCCTGATCAAGGGTTTTGGCTGCAATGTTACCGTAATTATCGAATACGACATTAAGTTTGCGAGCCGCTTCGCGCTTTTCGGCGTTAAAATGGTTGAGAGCCGATTTAATCGCGTCAGCCATCCCGCGAAAAATGCTGTCGCGTATGCTGTCCTGTTGGTCTATTGCGTCAGTCAGAGCGCTTTTGCGCACAATGTCGAGAGCCGCAATTTCGTCTGCAAAAGCAGTTTTGTATTCGCCATAGAGAGCGTTTATGTTAAGCGTTTCGGGCGTATATTTATCCACCATTGCACCGAATGCAGTATTATATGATACATGCGCTTCGTTGCGAAGATTTTCAAGTTTTATTCTAATAACTTCTCTTTTCATGGTTTTTATATGAATGTAATTTATTTTGTGTTTGTAAAAATATCATTTTTATATTGCTGCAAGTCTCGCCGAGGGTTCGAGGGCATTTGCAGAAACGGATGAAAGTCTCGCCGAGGGTTCGGGGACGTTTGCAGAAACGGATGAAAGCCGCGCCGAAGGTTCGGGGATGTTTGCAGAAACGGATGAAAGTCTCGCCGAGGGTTCGGGGATGTTTGCAGAAACGGATGAAAGCCGCGCCGAGGGTTTGAATGTACTCGACAATCTGGCTGCATACTGCTATTGCCACTCTGCCTGCTGCGTTTGCTGCAAACAGAATCAACAGTAACAATAATATATACCTGCCGTTTAGTTTCATTTTTTTATTTTTATTTTTATAATATTATTCGCCTATATATATAAGGTGTAAATTTATCCTTTCCCAAATATTGAACCGCGCACTATATTCATACATATATTTTACATCTCAAATGGTTTTACGGTTTTACTAATAGATATTGATTTCTTCAAACATTCCGTTATCTGTATTTTCGAGAAGGATAATTACAAAGTTCCTTTTATTTTACCGCATCTGCACAACGCGAGTAAACAGCCTGCCCCAACACAGCAACAGGCATCGCAGGCAAACAGCCCGCACAAATAACGCAAAAGCCCAAAAACATCTCAAAGATCATCATAAATCCAAAACTGTAAATTAACCTGCATGTATTGTATCACAAAAAAAACTGTAATCCGTACAAAAACTTTATGCCATTCATTTCCCTATTTTAACATAAACATTAATAAAACAACAAGAATTTTCAACAAGTCAAAATTCCAACCATTCAAATATATTTACCGTATAAAATACTATTGTTCAACGCGCTTCCACAATATTTTCTGCACACAAAAGTTCATTTAGTCCATATAATGACCACAAAGGTATTGAAAAATATTTAAAAACATCATCTCTAAATGTTAAATTTTTATTTCACCGTTTTTTTTTCAGTTGACAGTTGACAGTTAGAATGTAAGGGGGCGAAAAATTTTTCACCATGCAATAATAAAACGTCATTGCGAACTCGCAGAGTGAAGCAATCCAAAGAAGTGAAGAGTGAACGAAAAATATACGCAAAAAATCTGTTGCAAGAGAAAAGATATTATCTTTACAAATCAAAATTGATTATATGATGGAAATAAATTGCGTTTACAGAACAGATTGCCTGCACGGATTAAAAAATATTGACGATGAATCGGTAGATTTGATTTTTACAGATCCGCCTTATTACCAAAATCGTGCGCAAAACATAAAAAATCTGAAGAATCACACGGATATTGTTACCGAATTTAAATTTGACGGTTATTCTTCGGAAGAAGAATATTTGCTGTTTATCGAAAATGTTTTGCGCCAGTGTTACAGGGTTTCCAAAAACGGCGCAAGCGGTTATCTGTGGTGCGGAGATGATTTTGTTTCGTATATCAACCGTATTGTAGAAAAGGCGGGCTTCAAGTTTCGCAAGGTTATTCACTGGCATAAGACAAATCCATTTCCTGCAATTCACACGCGAAAAATATTTGCAAACAGCATGGAATTAATTGTGCATTTTTCAAAAGGAACGCCCAAAACATGGAATCACAAGCGGGTGAACGAAATGCACAATTTCATAGAATCGCCTATCTGCATGGGCAAAGAACGCAAAAAACACCAGACGCAAAAACCGCTTAAAGTGTGTATTCCGTTTATAGAAATAAGCAGCAACGCAAACGATTTGATTCTTGACCCGTTTATGGGTTCTGGCACAACAGCCGTTGCGGCGCTTATGACAGGCAGAAATTTTACGGGCTTTGAAATCGACCCCGCCTATTGCGCAATTATCGCCGAACGCTTTGATGAGTTTTTGCTGAAAAACAACAATCTCAAAAGCAAAAAACCAGAAATAAAAGAGATGTGAAAATAAAAATTGTTTTGAATTAAAAAATATTTATTAATTTTGCGCCGTTCTTCGGAACATGTTTATTAACAAATGCGAAAGCGTTTGATTTTATTCTCGTAAACAGAATCTAGCAAATTCTAACAAACACGGAGAATAAGAGGTTTTCAAATTACGCCATGTATGGCGTGGATTGTTGTTTCTTATTTTTGTGTTTGGGTATGCTAGAACCTTGTTTACATAATAAGGTTAACAGTACCACGCTTCCGTAAGTATAAAATATTCTGCTTGGTATTGGCAAAACATGGCTGTAACAAACGCAAAAATCGAAAAGGAGGATGCTGTCAGTGATTTTTGAAATAGTCATTTTTAATAAATATTTTTAATCTAAAATAAATTTAAAGAAATGATAAAAAAAAATTTTTTAGCGATAGTGTTGCCGATAATAGCAATAATCGCAGTTATAGCATGCACACAAGATGCAAATGAAGCAAACGAAGTTGATAATAAAGATGTATTAACTGTAGAAACGTATTCGTATTGGGGGAAACTTCATAATGAAGGATTAACAAATGTAAAGAATAACTTTAATATTCCTGAAGGTAATTTTTCTTTATCCGAAAAAATTGATTATATTAAAAATTTCAATATGGAATTTCTAAAAAAATCTGATGTTAATAAATTTGTAAAACAAGAAGATATAGAATTCTATATGGATAAATATAAAAACTTTGTGGATAAAAGACAGTTGTACAGGAAATGTTTTGCTCCAGTTATGCAAACCCAATCACTTGGAAATTTGCAAACAGTAGATTCTATTGGCATTTATGCTGCCTTGGATATTATTTACCAAAAAGACAGTATAGATGAATTTGAGTATAAATCCATGAAAAAAATATTGGATTATGCAAAAGTAAGTCTTGATACGCTTGCAATAGCGCCAGCGAAAGATTTTGCTTCTTTATTAGATGAAATCAGTAAAGAGTTTAATGATAAAAAATATCTTGTCGATGGCAAATATGGACATTTCCTTGGCGCTGTTTTAGCGATTGGTAATGCATCTAATGAATGGTGGACTTCAAACCCTGATATGATATCCGATATAGGTAATTCAGGTGGCGATGTAATGCAGTTACAGGCAGGAACAGTTGGCGATGCTATTTGGGCTGCATATGGGATGGCTACAGCACTAATTGCAGGCGGAGATTTCGGCGATGTTATGATAGGCGGATTTTTCGGTGCATTAGAAGGCTCTACGGGGTTTATGTCAAAATTCATTGCTTGGCTATTCTAATTATGAGTTAAGTTATGAGCAAAAAATGTCTTTCTGCCTTATTTGTATTTGCAATAATATTTATTATCACGTTTCTTTTTTATAGTACTATTAATATAAGTATTGCAATGTCTCTTGTTTTGTTTACTATGGCGTTAGGCAAAGCTAATACAAAACTTTCAGAAAAAGAAATTTTAATGATATTGACATTTTTATCAATAATAACCGTTGCTGTAATAATCATTGTAAACGTTTGCAGTCAAAAAGAATTATTCAGAACAATATTAATGTGTATTGCAATACCAGCATTGGCGTTTTCTGCTTATTATATCAGCAAACGATTAAGAAAGACAAAGAAGAATGTATAATGATAAGAGGCTGTCTCAAAAGCGAAACAGCCTCTTGTTTTTAATTCATTGTTGTGTTATAATTTTCATTAATTTTGCAAAAATATTTAACATGAAAAAATATATAATAGCAGTATTAGCATTGGTTATAGTCGCTTTTTCTTTATTTGGACTTGATTATTTGGCAGTTTTAATTTTTAATCGTTCCAATTCGCTTGGATTAACATGGTGCTTGGGAATGTCATTAGCATTGTATGCAATAGAATTTGGCGCAAAGCCAACTAAAGTCGGACGAAAAAGCGATTTAAAGTTATTGATATTTTTAACGGCATTTGTAATTATTGCAATAATTATTACAGGCAGTTTTTTTGAGCATAAGGAATGGAACAGATTAATAATAATGTGTATTGCTTTCCCTTTTATGATGATTGCTACATATTGTGGCATGGCTGCGTATGCCAATTGGAGCAACAAACATTTAGCAAAAAAGAAAAATAAAGAAATTATTCCAGAACAGTAAACACAAAAACCACCGCCGAATTTCAGCGGTGGTTTTGCTTTCTGCTAAGTGATGAAAAATTAATAGAATATAACAACTCCTAATGTTTAACAAGCGATGATAAAACCTTATTTTCACCTTATTTATTTCACTTTTCTGGATTGCTTCGCTACGCTCGCAATGACGCGCTGCGTGACTGATTCGTCATTGCGAGGAGCGTAGCGACGAAGCAATCCAGAATTTTATGTTTTTACCACTTTCTACTTTCAACTTATTTTTTCAGGTTTATTTGTTATACCTTATTTATTCATCACTTATTAACATTTTCCGCTAAATAAAAACCATATTTTCAAGTTAACAAACCCAGAAATAAAAGAGATGTGAAAATAAAAATTGCGTTATTTACAAAAATCAGGATAAAATATTGCGCATATATTATTAATTTTGCAAATTAAAATTAAAAGTTATGACATTAATAAAATCTATTTCGGGATTCAGAGGAACAATAGGCGGCAAGTCGGGCGAAAACTTTACGCCAATCGACATCGTAACTCTTACATCGGCTTATGCACAACTGCTACAACAGCGATATCCCTACAAAAGGCTGAAAGTTGTTGTGGGCAGAGATGCCCGAATATCCGGCGAAATGGCGTCTCTGCTTGTAGTCGGTTCGCTTTTGGGTTCGGGCGTTGATGTTATAAATATCGGACTTGCAACAACTCCGTCAACCGAACTCGCCGTAGTTCACGAAAATGCAGATGGAGGAATAATCATCACTGCAAGCCACAATCCAAAACAGTGGAACGCTCTGAAACTGCTGAACAGCAAAGGTGAATTTCTGAATAGCGAAGAAGGAAAAAATCTGCTCGAAATTGCCGACAAATCAGAATACAGTTTTCCAAGTGTGGACGAAACAGGCAAAATAATAAAAGAATATAATTTTAATGATTTGCACATACACATGGTTCTCGACAATCGCTTTGTGGATACAAATGCAATTATGAAAGCAAAATTCAAAATAGTTGTAGATGCTGTAAACTCAGTAGGAGGAATAATTGTTCCGCAAATGCTTAAAAAACTTGGCGCAGATGTGATTGAATTAAATTGCGAACCTACGGGAAATTTCGCTCACAATCCCGAACCTCTGCCCAAAAATCTTAAGGAAATAGCACGCACGGTAGTAAAAGAAAAAGCCGATCTTGGCATTGTTGTCGATCCTGATGTTGACCGCTTGGCGCTGGTTTGCGAAAACGGCGAAATGTTTGGCGAAGAATATACGCTTGTATCGGTTGCCGATTATATTCTGTCCAAAACGCATGGCAATGCGGTATCCAACATATCATCTTCGCATGCCCTTCGCAATATTGCCCAAAAGCATGGCTGTCGATATTTTTCATCTGCCGTAGGAGAAGTAAATGTTGTTGCAAAAATGAAGGAAGTAAAGGCTATTATTGGCGGCGAAGGCAACGGCGGCGTTATTTTGCCCGAATTTCATTACGGACGCGATGCCTTAATAGGCATAGCCCTGTTTCTTACAAATCTTGCAAATAAAAAAATAAAGGCTTCGGCTCTTCGCGCAACATATCCCAATTATTTTATGTCGAAAAATAAAATAAAATTAACGCCGAATATTAATATTGATGCAATTTTTGAACAAATAAAACAAAAATATTCATCCCAGATAATAACGGATATTGATGGCGTAAAAATAGATTTCTACAATGAAAGCATGTGGGTGCTTTTGCGAAAATCCAACACCGAACCGATTATTCGAGTTTATGCCGAAGCCCGCGATATTGCAGCCGCCGAACAGCTGGCAAAACAAATAATGGATGATATTGACGGATTTGTCAATTAAAATATCGAAAGTCATAAAAGCAGGTACGTATGAGCAAACCGTAATATCAACAGATGCAAACATGAAAATTACATACAGATAAATATCAGTTTGTTTATATTGCCTGATTATTGTTAAATTTTATTAAATACACACATCAACAATCACCCTGATGATAATAAAATATTTACATTTGCAGTTCCATTAAAAAAATATAGATTTGATGTATTAAAAATTAAAGATATTATGATTATTACAATGATTATTTTGTTTGTTGTGGGTTATGCGGCTATCGCTCTCGAACATTTATTTAAAATCAACAAAGCTGCATTTGCCATACTTTTATGTATTGCTCTTTGGGTTATGTACATATTCAATGCGGCTGATATTTTATCGGGCAGCGATGAGTTTATGGTTTATGCCGGCGACATAGCCAAAGGGCATCTTTCGCTTTTTGATAAGATAATTGCGTTTGTAACCGAAAAACAAATCATAGAACACACAGGCGATATTGCCGAGATACTGTTTTTTCTGATAGGCGCAATGACAATAGTAGAACTTGTAGATGTACACGGAGGTTTTTCGCTTATTACCGATTTGATAGCAACTCGAAACAAGAAAAAACTGTTATGGCTTTTATCGTTCATTACCTTTTTCATGTCGGCTGTGCTTGATAATATGACTACGGCTATAGTAATGATAATGCTGCTTCGCAAATTCATAAACAATGTTCAGGAAAGATGGCTTTTTGCCGGTATTATTATTATTGCGGCAAACAGCGGAGGCGCATTTTCGCCAATAGGCGATATTACCACCATCATGCTTTGGATAAAAGGAAATATAACAACAGAAGGAATATTGCCAAGTTTGATAATACCGTCCCTGCTGTCGGTTATTGTTCCAGTTCTTATTGTAGGCAGGATGATTAAAGGAGAATTTACACGACCAATAGCGCCTGTCGCATCGCAAAGCAACCATCAGCTTGACACCGCCAAATATTTAACCAGAATCGAAAAACGAACAATATTCATGTTTGGCTTGGGAAGCCTTGTTTTTGTTCCGATATTCAGGGCAATCACAAATCTTCCGCCGTTTATGGGCGTTTTGTTCGGCTTGAGCGTATTGTGGATTTACACCGAAATTCTATATCAGCGAAAACACAATATTCCAGAACACGACAAGGCGAGAATTACAATAATTTTAGGGCGTATTGATATTGCCACAATTTTGTTCTTTTTGGGAATATTAATGTCGGTAGCTGCGCTCGAATGTGCAGGAATACTGCATGATTTTTCTACGCTTCTTGCAAATAAAATAGGAAACATATATGTTATCAATATGTTGATAGGAATACTGTCGTCAGTTGTTGACAATGTGCCGCTGGTAGCAGGCGCAATGGGCATGTATCCTTTGGCAAACGAGGCTATTATCAGCACGGCTGCCGATCCCGTATATATGGCAAACTTCGTTCAGGATGGATCATTTTGGCTGTTTCTTGCATATTGTGCAGGAGTAGGCGGCAGCACGCTGATTATAGGTTCGGCGGCAGGAGTTGTTACGATGGGGCTGGAAAAAATAAATTTTGTGTGGTATTTTAAAAATATTACATTGATAGTTTTAGCAGGCTATTTTGCAGGAGCGGCATTTTTTATTGTTCAGGAATTATGGCTTTTTCCCATGATAAGATAATATGCAAAATACATTTGGAACATCCATATTATGGATTTAGACGCATGTAAATTGTGTTACCGAAATATGGCTATCACGTTGATAAAGTTAATGTCAATAGTTGAATGACATTATTTGAATAAAAGGATGAAAAAGTCAAACGCTTTTTTTTGTTCAATTTTTATTTGCCGTTTTTTTCCAAAAATTTCTTTCCTCAATGCCGTCTGAATTTGATTGGTAAGGTGGGGTGATTAACAAATCAATAAAATATATTCATATTATAGCAGGTCGGTAATGATTAAAATAATAACTATCTTTGCAAAAAAATATAAATATGAAAAATATATTCGCGTGTACATCACATTGTTGCATCATTGCAAAGTTATTTTTAACTTTTTTCTGTATTATTTTAAACGCAAGTTTTATAAATGCTCAAACTCGGCGAGTTTTTAATATAAATAATGAAAACAGCCTTCAATATCTTATCAGGCAAGAAAAACATCCATCTTTAAAAAATATGTTTCCACAGGAAGTTGAAAATTATAGACCATTTGAATATAATCTGCAATTAAAAAATTTCACTTCTCAAAATAAGGGC
>JAISNL010000064.1 GCA_031276235.1 Prevotellaceae bacterium
AGCGGCTCTTCCTGGTATGACGCAATGCCCAAACTGGCTACAGCTCTCATGGCGGCTCGCAATAACAGCGAAATAAAAGAGATATGGGTAGCGCGTGGCATATATAATCCGCTTTTCCACGCATCCCTCACAGGCTGTGATGATGGAGGAAACAATAATTCCTTTGTACTTGTAGCTGGAGTAAAGATTTACGGCGGCTTTGCAGGTACGGAAACATCGTTAACAGAGCGTAACCTTGCACAAAATCCAAGCGTTTTGAGTGGCGATAATTCGTATCACACGGTTATCAGTGCAGGCAACATGATAAGAGGCACAGATACCGCCAGATTAGACGGTTTTGTTATCAGAAACGGCAAAGCAAACGGTAGCGGCACGATGACCATAAATGGGCAGTCTATAAGCGCAAACAATGGAGGAGGAATATATTTTGCTAACTCATCGCCAAACATAGTGAATGTAGCAATAAGAGGCAGCGAAGCATCAGCATCTGGAGGCGGAATATATGCAAATAATTCATCGCCAAAATTAATAAATGCAGTTGTGAGCGGAAATCTATCAGCGAGCGGCGGTGGTATCTATCTCAACGGTGGTTCGCCTGCGCTTACAAATATCACAGTAAGCGGCAACAGAGCAACAACAAGCGGGGGAGGAATATATATGAACAGTTCATCTCCTCAAATTGGCAATTCCATAGTTTGGGGCAATGCCGCAGGAAGCAGCAACAATGTTTACAGCACAGGCGGTTCGCCTGCATATCAGTATTCATTAGTGCAGGATTTGAATCCATCAGGCACAGGCAACATAAACGGCACAAATCCGTCAAATGATCCTGTATTTGTACTTCCAATTCCAGCATCCAGCGCGCCAACTATTGATGGCTATTATCGCCCTCAACTTGGCAGCCCAGCCCTCAACGCCGGCAACAACGCCCTCAACCGCGAACCGACAGACATTGAAAGCAGTCTTCGCATCCAAGAATCCCAAATAGAATTAGGCGCATACGAAGTAAATTACAACTTTGAATGTAATTGCGAGTAACATTCGTAATGACGCATTATTTATAAATATTACAATAATCATAACGGCAGGCGGCAATCAATTCGATTGCCGCCTGCCAAATAAACTAAATAAAAATGTATGTTATGAAAACCATCAATATCGATTTCCCACGATTTCCCAGTCTATGATTTTCCATAATTCTTTTAAGTGGTCGGCTCGCCGATTTTGATAGTCGAGATAGTAAGCATGTTCCCATACATCGAAGCCGAGTACGGGTTTTAATCCTTTGGTTAAAGGATTTCCGCCATTTGCTTCTTTCACAATCGACAGTTTTCCATTTTCATCTTCGGCGAGCCATACCCAGCCTGCTCCAAATAAACCTGTACCGGCGTTTTCAAATTCTTTTTTGAAATTTTCAAACGAACCCCATTCGGCGTCAATCGCCGCTGCAAGTTTACCCGAAGGCTGTCCGCCTCCATTTGGCGAAAATTGGGTAAAATACAAATTATGATTTAACACCTGACCTGCATTGTTAAATATAGTTCCATTCGATTTTTTAACAATTGTTTCCAAATCGGCATTTTCAAATTCTGTTTCCTGAATCAGATTATTCAGGTTATTCACATATCCTTGCAAATGTTTCCCATGATGCAATTCTATTGTCTGTTTGCTTATCACCGGCTCTAAAGCATCGGCTGCATAAGGTAATTTTATCAATTCAAATTTCATATTATTATTGTTGTTTAATGCACTGTCTGTATTCGTTATTAGCAATACAAAGCTAAATATTAATGTTAACATATATATTTACAATTTAATTATTCCTGTGTATAGGCGCTAAGCATCCATATTTTCTTTTCAAAACTTTTTATACCGTGATTAGCCAGCGAAACAGTTCCATGATCGCCCGATTTGATACCTGAGGCATGAAGCTCGCGTAATTTGCTTACTAAAAACTGTAATGTTTCCAGTACGTTCAATACGCCTGTTTTCCAGTCGTAAACATGCGTAATTTCCTTTATTTCCGAAATTTTCAAATATTCCGAGAAACTGTTTTCAGGCGTTCCTCCCAGAATTACAATACGCTCTGCAATTTCATCGATTTTTTCGGCGATTTCGTTATAATATTCCTCATAAATTCCGTGCAAATCGTAAAATTTGTCGCCTTTAATATTCCAGTGCAAACCTCTTAAATTTGTATAAAATACTTGATAATTTGCAAGCAGTTTACTCAACTCGGTTATCACTTGATTTGTTGTGGTAAGATACAGACCTACCCTGTTTTTGTTATTTGTGTCCATAGTAATTTCTTTTTAATTAATAAATAAAATTATATTGTTTGCAAAGATAGATAAAGTTTTTTATATATCAAATCAATAATAATTATAAACTTATAAATTTTATTTATTTGATGCCGAAAGATTGTGCGATTGCTGTTATTTTATGTATTTTACGATTTGGGAAATTTAATATTAAAGAATATTGTACAGTGAGTAACATGTCCGACCTGTTTATAAAGGCAGTTCATTGTTAAATTTTCATATTCTTTTTACTTCATTTTACGAAACAAATTATGCCGTAGCCTGATTTATATTATCTTTGCCGAAAATTCAAAATGATGAGATTATTGATATTACTTGCAGTAAGTTTAACGTGCTGGCAATCTTTGGTATTTGCTCAAACGGAAAATATTTCACAAAAGATTTACAGTCAAATTTCGGAATCCGAAAGATATGCTGTCAAAATTAATAAGAATGATTTGGAAGAAATTGTAAAAACACTCTGTTCACCTGAATTTGAAGGCAGGCGATTTGGTTCTGTCGGCAATAAAAAAGCAATGGACTATATCATATCCGAATTGGGAAAACGCAATATTTCAAAATCAAACGGCAATTATTATGAGCAATTTTTCAAAGATGATGAAAAATATGGAACGAATTTAATAGGCTTGCTGGAAGGATATTTGTATCCGGATGAAAGCGTAATAATCACCTGCCATTACGATGGTCTCGGCACAATTGACGGTAAGGTATTTCCAAGCGCCGATGACAATGCTACCGGAGTTGCCGCTCTTATCGAAATTGCCGAAGCTTTTTCTGCCGCTGCAAGTAATAATTTACGTCCCAAACGTTCAGTAATTTTTATAGCTTTTGATGCAGGAAAACATGAAATGTCAGGTTCGAAAATATATTCCAAATATCCTGTTAAACCTGTTGAAAAAACTCAAATATTGCTCAATATGGATATGCTTGGACGCGATGACTGCGGGTTGAAAAAAGATGAACCCAATTATGTTTTTTTGATAAAAAATAACCGTACGCAGCATCTTGTATCGCAAACAAGCGACAGCATAAATTCACTTCACACTCATCTTGCAATAGAATATGATTTTTATAAAAACAGGCAGGTTCTCGATTTGTTTTATCCTACATCCGACCATTATAATTTTACAGACAAAATTCCTGTTGTATTTTATACAGGCGGTATAAATTCCGATGTTCATTCGCAAAACGATACTCCCGATAAAATATCTTATTCTGCGCTTCGCAGCAGAGCATTGCTTGTTTTTTATACAGCATGGGCTTATGCCAACAGATAAAACGGCTGCCATAAAAAAGCGAAGGCTGCAAAATATTTTGCAACCTTCATGCTAACTACAATTTCGTCTGAAATTTTATTTTTTGAAGTATCGATTATACAATCCTTCAAATCCTTTGCCATGGCGAGCTTCGTCCTTGCACATTTCGTGTACGGTATCGTGTATTGCGTCCAAATTTTGCTGTTTTGCCAAAGTGGCAATACGTTTTTTATCTGCGCAAGCGCCCGCTTCGGCTTCCATTCGCTTTTTGAGATTTGTTTCCGTATCCCAAACAACTTCGCCGAGTAATTCGGCAAATTTAGCACAATGTTCAGCCTCTTCAAAGGCATAACGTTTGAATGCTTCTGCAATTTCGGGATAACCTTCGCGGTCGGCTTGACGGCTCATCGCCAAATACATTCCAACTTCGGTAGCTTCGCCCATAAAATGAGCTTGCAATCCTTCCCAAATCACAGGGTCAACGCCTTTGGCTACGCCTATTACATGCTCATCGGCAAATTGCAGCGCACCCTGATTTTCTACTAATTCTTTAAACTTTTCTTTTGGTTGCTTGCATTGAGGGCAACGTTCGGGAGCTTCATCCCCTTCGTGTACATAGCCGCACACGGTACAAATCCATTTTTTTTTCATTTACTGTAAAAATTAAGAGTTTATAAAATATTAATTAAATGAGTTTTTTATTGCATTTGCTTGTATTTTCATATTATATAATTGCAATAATGACAAATTTGATTTTTCACAAAAGTATTAAAATAATTGCAGCAGAGAAAATATTTTTTAATAATTAACGGAAGCGTTAACATAAAATAGTTGACAGTTGCAGTTGAAAATTATTTTTTTATATTCTTTTCATAGTCTGCCATTACGATTATTTTTTCATTTTTCGCTCCGTGCTGCTTTTTATCGTTTTTGCATTGCAAGCAAAAAAACAACCGCAAAAAATATTGATTTCTTGCGGTTGAAAATTTCCAAAAAAAGATTAAAATGATTTTGCTATTGCTATAAATTCGTCGGCATTGAGTGAGGCGCCGCCAATCAAGCCTCCGTCAACATCCGGTTTTGAAAATATTTCTTTTGCATTGCCCGGCTTGCAACTTCCTCCATAAAGTATAGAAGTGTTTTCTGCTTTTTCCCCGAATTTTGCCGACAAAACTTTACGTATGTATGCGTGTATTTCCTGAGCCTGTTCGGCTGTCGCCGTTTTGCCTGTGCCTATTGCCCATACGGGTTCGTAGGCAATAATGATCTTCTCAAAATCGGTTTCATTAATTTTGAAAACCACTTCTTCGATTTGTTTTTTCACAACTTCAAAATGGCGGTTTGCTTCACGCTCGGCAAGATTTTCGCCTGCGCAAAATATGGGCGATATACCGCTGGCAAGCGCAAGTTTAATTTTTTTCAAAAGAATTTCGTCCGATTCCTTATAATATTCGCGCCGTTCCGAATGTCCTATAATAACATATTCAACGTTCAGCGATGCAAGCATCTCTGACGAAACTTCGCCTGTAAAAGCGCCTTTTGCTTCGCTTGCACAATTCTGCGCCGACAAGCCTGTCGCCGTGCCTCTAATTTTTTCGCCTACGCTGAAAATATGCGTAAACGGAGGCGCAACAATAAGTTTTACATTTGACAAATCTTTTGACTTTTCAACTATTTCCGAAACCAATTTTACTCCCTCCTCCACGGTAGTATTCATTTTCCAGTTTCCAGCTACAATATTAGTTCTCATTTTGTTTATATATTTATTTTAATTTCGGTTGCAAAGGTACAAAAAATTAATAATCAATTAATGATTTTTTTAATTTAATCAGCCCTTCTTCTACAGTCAAAATTCAACCACCATACCTTTTCCGTATTCGATAAGTTTTTGGCAATCTTCCTTGTCTTTTTTGGTGCGGCTCATTAATGCCTGTGAATACCGTTTAGCAGAAAGTGGATTTACAACGCTTACTCTTATATTATTTTCGAATAAAAAATTGGCTAAACGACAATGATATGTGCCTGTCGATTCCATTACACACCACCTTTGTGAAGGTATGAAATTCAAACATGATTTCATGCCTACTTCTGTGTATAAAAATTCTTTTGATTGAATTTTTCCATCTTTTTCAATCGCAACGTTAAAACTTGTTTTGCTAACGTTAATTCCTGTAAAATTTTGTACTTTTGTCATACTCAAATTAATTATTAAATGGACAGAATAATCTTGTTTGTAACTTATCAATCCTGAATGCAGGCTCTAAGCCTAAAGAACTGTTCAAGTTTGCAACAAGAGGGAAAGTAATTAACTTTGCGAACGGCATCTTTGTGCCTATAACGGTGATAATCTTTTTCTTTCCCTTTGTTCTGTCGTTTGTTATTATTATTATTTTTTGCATTTTTATTTCCTGCGAATTTAGTGTTTATTTTTTTGTGCAAACATTAGGATGATGCGATGCGGTGCTAGCATCACACAATTTATTAGTTTACAGGGAAAAGAATATTGTCATAGTAAATGTTGTTGATAAAGAACATATAAACACGTAAAATATATATTGTTTTGAAGGTAAATATTTTAAAGGCTAAAATATTTTTCTACATTTTCAACAAAAGTATCTTTCAGCAAAACTTTTTTGTTTTTGCCGAGCAGATAAAGAGTAGGAATTGCGCGAATATCGTATATTTCATCATTTTTTATTGCAAGTTTTGTGTCGCGGGCGTTTATCCAGTCGGAAGGCGTTTGCGCCAAATATTTTTTCCATTCATCCAAATCTTTGTCGGGATAAACGGCAAGAACCGTAAGTAAATTTTTATTTATTAACTGCCGTATAAGTTGCGAATTTTGTATTCGTTCCGAGTATTCTTTGCAGGCATTGCAATCGGGATTGTATATAAAAAGTAAAATAAATTCGGTTTTTATATCGTGCATATTGCATGTTTTCCCCGATTCAAGCGTATATTCAAAATCGGCGGCTTGAGTTCCTGTTCTGTTTTTCATTGCCATATTCAGGCGGTATCGGGCAACCGTTTTATAATTTTCGCTGATGATGTTTGTGCTAATAATGCTTTGCAAAACAGGAATATATAAATCATCGCTGCGATAGGGAGAATTTGCTCCGTACAGATATTTTTCGCAAATATCAACAAAGCGAATATATGCAAGGCTGTCTGTTGCGGCTTTTTGCATCATGGTTTCCACACTTTGCAAAATTATTTGCAAATCCGTATATTGCAATACATTCAAAAAGTTGGCAAATATCTGTTCGGTCGTTTGCCTGTATGCTGTGGAATCTGCAAAGTTAAAATCGTTCCAATAGTTCAGAGCAATATATTTGTAAGATTCCCGCTGATCAATTATGATAGCAGGCGCATTTGGCAAGATGAAATCAACGGGAGCGTTAATTTTGTTTTGTGTGGAATTGTTACACGATACCGATATTGATATGGTTAAAATTAGAAAAATCTTTTTATTCCGTTTTTTCAGCATTTGTACTTTCTGCCGTATCATCTTTTTCAAAATCAAGCATATCGTTAATTTGTAACTGATTATACCAGTCAAGTATTTTTTTCATGTGAGACACATACAAACGGCTGCGGTCGTAATCTGGAAGTATCTCTTCAAAATATTTTTTAAGTATTTCAGGGGCTGCCTTTTTAACTTCGATATTAATGGCGGCAGCATTTTCTTTCGCTTTTATTTTTTCAATCACCACAGGCAAAGGAAGTTCGTCTGTATTGGTGAATACAGATATGTCAGACAATGCGCTTACTTTTGAAGATTCGCCGAAAGCGATTCTTTTTTTATCGTTGATATTTTCGGCAATTATGCCGTTTTTTGTTTTTCCTACAAAAGCAAACAAACTTGAATGTCCCGAAACGGACAATATTTTTTTCAAATCAATTTTTTTCTCGCTCATATTGTTTAATATTAAATTTGTTGCAAAATTAGTAAATATTTTTAATAACAGATAGAAAATTCGTCGCTTTGCTTTAGTAAAGACGTTTCATTATTTTCGGGCGAAAAATTTTTCGCCTCTGCATTTTCAACTGTAATATTGAACTGTTTTTTTGCCCTCTAAACTCTAAAATTAACACTTTAACCAAAATTAACGCTTGCGGCGTAAAATTTTTATTGTTTAGTAAATTGTTTAGTATCAATAAATAACATTTATATTTTTTATGTTAAAGTTTTTATTTTTATAACTTTTTATGAATTGTGATAATAGTAATAAAAAAATATCTAATTTTGCAGAGTTTTAAATATTTGAATTGTTTTGTTTGAATAGATTAAAATATATGAAGTGGGGAAGCGTATATATACTGACATTGCAGACGATAAGGGATAAATATCGGTTGCATTATTTTATTGTATTTACAAAGCAAATGCTTGGTAGCAATAAAAATTATACATAAATATAAAATTAAGCAGATTAATTAAAAATTGCAAAAAAAATTGACACGAACATAAACAAACAAATGAAAAATAATAATAAATATTCTGGATTGCTTCAGGCTACGCACTAGTAATGACGCTCTGTATCTTTTAAACGTCGTTGCGAGGAGCGTAGCGACAAAGCAACCGAAACGTAGATCAGCGCAAGCTAATCCAGCAAAATAATAAAAAATGAAAATGAACAGACAAAATAATAATAGTAAAAATGCGGTAGAAACGCACGGCCGTGCATCTCTACGTTATCAATTACAATAATCAAATGAATAACAAACATAAATAAATATACATAAACAAATGATAAAAATTATGAACAGAAGAATTTTATTGATTGCACTTGCGTGTATGTGTTTAGCGACGATATGTCGGGCGCAAACGGAAAACGCTGAACTGCCGCTATTAAAAGGTACGTGGAAGTTGGACAGCATCGTACAAAAACAGGATGAGAATAAAACGACGGCGCTTTTACCGAGCAAGATTATTCCAGACACTATATACTATTCCTGTCCTGTAAAAATCAGTTTTGATAGAGAACAAGACGGAAATTGTCATTTGTTATATGAGAATGAAAAAGCGAAAGACATGTCTTTTCATCTTTATAAATATCAGAATACTGTACGCCTTTTTTGTGCAATGCCAAATAACAAACCCATTCATGAATGGTCCTTTGATTATCTTTTAACAACTTCACAAGACTATTTAATTTTAGCTGTGGAATACAATACGGAATCTTCCAATACAAAGATCATATATGAATATATTTATTCATTAATTAATCAAATAAATATGCTATGAAAATTAAAAATATACGAGCCAAATGCATTATGTTTTCTCTATATACCAGCCTTTGCGTAATCGGATATGCTCAAAACAATTTAATTCCTAATGCGGAAGATTGCTCAGGTACGCGACCTCCGTTTGCTTTCAATATTCGTACGGCATGGACTTCAAGTACTAATAACGCTATTTCAACATGCAGCACTCCTTTAGCCGGAGACCTTGACGGCGATGGTATAACCGAAATTGTTGCATTTGGGGATGATAAGACTAAGCTATATATATTAGACGGCAGAAATGGGGATGAGTTGAAAACTTTAACAATTCTTGGACATACTTCTGCAGGAACTTCAAATGTTGTTCTTACCAAAATAAACGGTGTCGGAGCCATTTTTAATGCAGGTACTGATGGAACAATGATCTTATATTCCGTAAGTAGCACTCCCGGCGTACGTCCTATACAGTTTCAACAACAATGGAGCGTATCATCAGGATTATATATTGGACCTTCGATGCCTATTGCTACCGATTTCGATGGCGATGGTATAGTAGAGTTTGTAGCAGGTAAATACATTATTGATTCACAAGACGGAACAGTATTGGCAACATTACCGTACAGATCGGAATCAAGTCCAGAATTTAGATCATCGTTCCATTACGCTTTGGACTTGGATGGTGATGAATTACCGGAAATAGTATCCGGCACCGAAGTGTACAAATTTAGCCGAAATACTAATCCTAATCTACAACTATGGAGAAGTTTGTCGTCTATTTCAGGCGGAGGTTCAAAGCGAGATGGAACAAGTATGGGAGCTGATGTTAATCAAGATGGTAATGTCGATTTGGTATTTTATCCAACTGAGGCTGTTGGTGGTGATATGGTTATATGGACTCCCCAAACCAGTATTATTATCGGCTCTATTCCTCATCCTGGTTCAGACAAGTTTCATTCCTATCCGTTTGTAGGAGATATTGACGGAGTTATTTCGTCCGGCAAAAAGTATCCTGAAATAGTAATTATTACAGCCAGGCAATTAACTGCTTACAAATTTAATGGGACTTCGTTTGTGCAGAAATGGACAATGTCTAATTCAGACGCGAGTGGAGCTACGTCAATTACTTTATTTGACTTTAATTTAGATGGAATGGTTGAACTGGTTTATCGCGATGAAACACAACTTCAAATATTCGACGGCAGCGCTGATAATACGGCGCCTTCTCTGTTATACAGTCAAACGAGCAGCTCTTTGACTTGTAACGAAGCTCCGATTATAGCCGATGTAACCGGCGACGGCAGCGCCGATATTATTGTTACCGGTCGAAATGATGGACAATATTTAAGGGCAGGAGAAATAGATGTCTTTGAAGGCGGCGCCTCAAAATGGGCTTCCTGTCCGCCGGTATGGAATCAGCAATTTTACAGTCCTTTGCATGTTAACGCCGATTTAACAATACCAACCAGAATAAAACCTGTTAATCTCACATTCACTCGTACGGATAACAGTACGGTAGAGTTTTATAACGGCGGACCAATGCAAGCCCCTTATGTCAGCGAAGAAACCTATCTACCTATTGACCTTTCGCCCGACGTTTATGTAGTAAGCGGAACACTTGCTTATAATGGGTCTTCTGTTACGCTTACCATTACATTTGGCAATCAGGGATTCGCAACCGCTCAGGCAAACACTCCAATACGCTATTACAAAAACTCTATCGCATCGGGAAATATCATTGGAAACGAAACACTTGGAGTAAATTTAGCTCCCGGACAAACACAAACAATTACCAAAACCATAACGGGACTGAGTCCCATGCCGGCACAGTTTTATGTGCGTATTCTCGATGATGGCGCTCATTTTCCAGCTACGGGAGCTTTTAGCGACTGTAATTTAACCAACAACACCAAGTCGTTCGGTACGCTGGAGGTGCGCAAAACGGTTAATTCGACTAATGCCTGCGTTGACGGAACAAGCATTTTCAATATAGAACTGATAAACAACACAAATTTAACACAGTCGCCTCAGATATTCGACAAGGTCGTACTTATCGACAGTCTTGGCTCGGGCTGGACTGATGTTTCGGCCACAACCATCGACGGCTCTGTGGGATCATATAGCTCCACGACTCGCAAGATTCAATGGAATGTGCCGAGCATTGCTCAGGGCGCGACGGCGAAATTAGTTATTACAGCCAAAGCGACCGTAGCGGCAGCAATTCGTAATTCGGCATGGGTCGCAAGCATTAACAACACAGCCATCGGCAAAGAAGTTATCGAGGCTTATGTCACTGTTGACAGCGAGCACGCTCCGGCGAAAGCGACAATTTTGCCGGCTAATCGTTCGATATGCGGAAGTGGAAGCATTGAATTGAGCGCTTCGGTGAGCGGCAAAAGTTCGTATCAATG
>JAISNL010000066.1 GCA_031276235.1 Prevotellaceae bacterium
TAGGGTATTACCTGATTTGATTTTTTGCTGTAATAACATTGAAAAAACAGTTAAAACTTCTAAATGAATCGGATTACATTGTATATAAATCCAAAACAAAAACGAGTTGATAATACTTACAAACTATGAAAAAATATTACGAAACGATGAAACCGCAGGCTTCATTTTTTAAACTTATTCACTATTTTATATCACTACTGACCGACTAAACAAAAAAACAACAGTTTTTTGTTATTACAACTTTTTTAGGGCATAACTTTCAACTATTCTTGATTCCAACACATCGCAAGCGAATAAAAAATGAAAAAATTGTAAAATTTTTATCAGGTACGGTTAAAAAAGTGTATCTTTGCGGCTATAAATTTATATAATTTTCGATAAAACAAAATAAAATCTTATGGCAGAAAAATTATTTACTGAATTTCCCGAAGTTTCAACGCAAACTTGGGAAGAGGTTATAATCAAAGATTTGAAAGGCGCTGATTACGAAAAAAAATTAGTTTGGCGAACTATGGAAGGATTCAATGTTCGCCCGTATTATCGCTCTGAAGATTTGAAAAACCTTAAACATGTTACTTATGCTCCCGGACAGTTTCCTTTTGTACGCGGAACGAAAAAAGACAATAACTGGAAAATTCGTCAGGACTTTTGCGCAAAGGATGTGAACTCTGCAAATCGGCAGGCGCTTGACGTTCTAATGAAAGGCGTGAACTCTGTAGGTTTCGGAATAGATGGAAAAAAGGGGCTTTCGCAAAGCGATTTTGACGCTCTGCTTAACAATATTTGCGCTACCGCTGTAGAAATCAATTTCATCGGAAGCTGCTGCAAAACGCCCGAAGTGGTGAAAATGTTTGCTGAAAAAGTGCGGACGTTGAACCCTGACGAAATTTACGGTTCAATTGACTACAGCCCGCTGTCAAAGCTTACGCTTTACGGGGGCTTTTGTAACAGCGAAGAAAAAGATTTGGATATGTTGAAAGAAAGCGTTATTGCATCCAAATCACTTCCGCATTTCCGTACGATAGACGTTAGCGGGTATATTTTTCACAATGCCGGCGCAACTATTGTGCAGGAACTGGCGTTTGCTCTGGCAATGGGCAATGAATATCTTGCAAAACTTACCGACAGAGAACTGTCTGCCGGCGATATTGCCAAAAAGATGAAATTTACCTTTGCCGTCAGTTCCAACTATTTTATGGAAATAGCAAAATTCCGCGCAGCCCGCATGTTGTGGGCGCACATAGTGAAAGCATACGAAGGCTCTGACAAATGTGCGCAAAAAATGTACATACATGCACGCACTTCGGCATGGATGCAAACAGTTTACGACTCTTACGTAAACATGCTTCGCGGCACTACCGAAGCCATGTCTGCAACACTTGCAGGAGTAGATTCGCTCGAAGTGCTGCCTTTCGATACGCCTTTTGAAGAACCATCGGAATTTTCGAACCGCATAGCCCGCAACGTGCAGATAATATTGAAAGAAGAATCGTACTTCGACAAGGTTGTTGATCCTGCGGCAGGTTCGTATTATGTTGAAAAACTTACAAGTCTTATAGCGGATGAGGCATGGAAACTTTTCAAGACTGTTGAAGAAAAAGGCGGATATACCGAAGCTTTCAAAGCAGGATTCATTCAGGAACAGGTAAGCGCAAGCGCCAAAAAACACAATGTGAATATTGAAACCCGCCGCGAAATTATTCTGGGAACAAATCAATATCCCAACTTTAACGAAACATTAACTCCCGAAGTTCGCGAAAATATTAATAAAACTTGCGCCTGCAAATGCAGCGCAGAAAACAGAACGGCAGAACCGATACAAATATACCGCGCCGCCGAAGCTTTTGAAACGATGAGAATGAAAACCGAAAATTCAGGCAAACAGCCGAAGGCGTTCATGCTTACGTTTGGCAATCTGGCAATGTGCCGAGCACGCGCCCAGTTTTCATCCAATTTCTTTGCCTGCGCAGGCATTAAGGTAATAGACAATAATTGCTTTGCAAATATTGAAGAAGGCGCAAAAGCCGCTTGGGCATCTAAAGCCGAAATTGTTGTAGCCTGTTCGTCAGATGAAGAATATGCGGATGCAGTTCCTCAAATAGCAAATTTACTTGGCGGCGGCATTATACTTGTAGTGGCAGGCGCTCCCGCCTGCGAAAACGAACTGAGAGCAAAAGGCATCACTCATTTTATTTCGGTGCGCAACAATGTACTCGAAACTCTAAAACAGTATCAAAATGAATTAGGAATTTAATGTAAAAAGAATATGAGACCAAAATTTACAGATATAATATTTAACGATACCGCATCTTCGGCGTGCAACTGCTGCTGCGAAGACAAACCATCGTTTATGACTCCCGAAAAAATCGCCGTAAAAGATATTTATACGCCTGACGATTTGAACGGCATGGAACATTTGAACTATGCGGCAGGCGTTCCGCCATTTTTGCGCGGACCTTACAGCAGCATGTACGTTTCGCGTCCGTGGACTGTTCGCCAATATGCAGGCTTTTCCACAGCCGAAGAATCAAACGCTTTTTACCGCCGCAATCTTGCAGCAGGGCAAAAAGGCTTGTCGGTTGCATTTGACCTTGCCACACACCGCGGCTACGATGCCGACCATCCGCGCGTTGTAGGCGATGTGGGCAAAGCCGGCGTTTCCATTTGCAGCGTAG
Source organism: Prevotellaceae bacterium (assembly GCA_031276235.1). Lineage (GTDB taxonomy): Bacteria > Bacteroidota > Bacteroidia > Bacteroidales > UBA932 > JAIRKV01. The sequence continues at coordinate 2,676 of JAISNL010000066.1, forward strand.
AAGACATGAAAATCCTTTTCAATCAGATTCCGCTCGAGCAAATGTCGGTTTCGATGACAATGAACGGCGCGGTTCTTCCCATTCTTGCTTTCTACATTGTAGCAGGCTTGGAGCAAGGCTGCACTCTCGAACAGTTGAACGGCACAATTCAAAATGATATTCTTAAAGAATTTATGGTGCGCAATACATACATTTATCCACCCGAATTTTCGATGCGCATTATAGGCGACATATTTGCCTACACGGCAAAAAAAATGCCTAAATTCAACTCAATATCCATATCTGGCTATCACATGCAGGAAGCCGGCGCAACCTGCGACATCGAAATGGCATACACGCTTGCCGACGGGCTGGAATATCTGCGTACGGGCATCAAGGCGGGCATGACGGTTGATGAATTTGCTCCGCGTCTGTCGTTTTTCTGGGCTATAGGCATGAACCATTTCATGGAAATAGCAAAAATGCGTGCAGCGCGTATGATTTGGGCAAAAATCGTAAACCGGTTCAATCCCAAAAATCCCAAATCATTATCATTGCGCACTCACTGCCAAACATCAGGCTGGTCGCTTACAGAACAAGACCCGTTCAACAATGTGGCTCGCACCTGCATCGAAGCAATGGGAGCTGCACTCGGACATACACAGTCGCTGCATACCAACGCATTGGACGAGGCAATTGCATTGCCTACCGACTTTTCGGCTCGCATTGCCCGCAATACGCAAATATACATACAGGAAGAAACATCTATATGCAAATCAATAGATCCGTGGGCAGGCTCGTATTATATAGAAAGCCTTACTCACGAAATTGCGCACAACGCATGGCATCTTATAGAGGAAGTAGAACAGCTTGGTGGCATGTCAAAAGCTATAGAAACGGGAATTCCTAAACTGCGTATCGAAGAAGCCGCAGCACGCAAGCAGGCGCGTATTGATTCGGGCGCAGATACAATAGTTGGCATAAACAAATATCGCTTGGAAAAAGAAGCACCTATTGATATTCTCGATGTTGACAACACGGCAGTTCGCGAAGCTCAGATAAAACGATTGCAGCAATTGCGGGCGAGCCGCGATGAAGCCGAAGTAAAAACGGCGCTTGATGCAATCGCCAAAGCAGTAGAAACACAAACAGGCAATCTTCTGGAACTTGCCGTTGATGCAGCTCAAAAACGCGCATCTCTCGGTGAAATTTCGGATGCCTGTGAAAAAATTGTAGGACGATATAAAGCAGTTATACGCATGAATGCAGGAGTTTATTCGGCAGAAGCCAAACACGACAACGATTTTGAAAAAGCAAAACGGTTAGTCGAAGAATTTGCACAAAAAGAAGGTCGCCAGCCTCGTATTATGGTAGCCAAATTAGGTCAGGATGGACACGACCGCGGCGCAAAAGTTGTAGCAACAGGTTATGCCGACATGGGCTTTGATGTTGATATGGGACCATTGTTCCAGACTCCGGCAGAAGCGGCAAAACAGGCAGTTGAAAACGATGTGCATGTTGTAGGCGTGTCGTCGCTTGCGGCAGGGCATAAAACTCTGGTGCCGCAAATTATTGCAGAACTCGAAAAATTCGGTCGCGGAGATATTATCGTGATTTGCGGGGGAGTTATTCCCGCTCAGGATTATCAAACGCTTTACGATGCGGGAGCAGCGGCTATTTTCGGACCGGGAACATCCGTGTCGCTTGCGGCAATAAAAATTATGGAATTGCTTTTACAGAAATTTGAATAATAGAATTTGAACCGTAAAAGCAGAACTATGCGAAAATCCACATGAATCAACATGTGGATTTTCCTTTTTACAAGAATAATGAAGGGGTTTTTATATATCGCCAAAAATCGGCATTATATATTAAATTTGTTTTGCAAAGGCTCGGCGGCGTTTATGCTGCTGCGTTTTG
>JAISNL010000086.1 GCA_031276235.1 Prevotellaceae bacterium
CAAAAGATTATGATCAAATCAAATCCATTACGCAATCAGACAAGATTAGCGAAGTAACAAAATCTGTTTTTCTGCAATCTGCTTTTGAAAAGATGGATGCAGACTGTCAATATAAAATGCTATTTAAAGATTGTTTGATTGATATTCAAAAAGAAACACCCGAATCTCAAACAGAGTTATTGAAAAAATATTTAGATGAGTTAGGTAGAATAAGTTATTCTACAGATTATAAGCAAATCAAATCCATCAATCGATCTAAGAAAGTAGATAAAGCGTCAAAAGCCGTTTTTCTAAAATCTGCTTTTGAAAAGATGGATGCAGACTGCCAATATAAAATGTTGTTTGAAGATTGTTTGATTGATATTCAAAAAGAAACATCCGAATCTCAAACTGAGTTATTGAAAAAATATTTAGATAAGTTAGGTAGAATAAGTTATTCTACAAATTGTGACAAAATCAAATCCATAACACAATCAGACAAGATCAGCGAAGCGTCAAAATCCGTTTTTCTGCAATCTGCTTTTGAAAAGATGAATGCATACTGCCAATATAAAATGTTGTTTGAAGATGAAATTCAAAAAGAAACACCCGAATCTCAAGCAGAGTTATTGCATAAATATTTAGTTAACCTTGGTAAAATAGAAGTAGAAATATCATGGAATTTTAATGGAGATAAAGATTGGAAATACAATCAAATCAAATCCATTATACAATCAGACAATATCAGCGAAGCGGCAAAAGCTGTTTTTCTGCAATCCGCTTTTGAGAAGATGGATGCATACTGTCAATATAAAATGTTGTTTGAAGATTGTTTGATTGATATTCAAAACGAAACACCCGCATCTCAAACAGAATTATTGAAAAAATATTTAGATAAATTAGGACAAATAGATTATGAAACTTATGATCAAATCAAATCCATTACACAATCAGACAAGATTAGCGAAGCGTCAAAAGCCGTTTTTCTGCAATCTGCTTTTGAGAAGATGAATGCAGACTGTCAATATAAAATGTTATTTGAAGATTGTTTGATTGATATTCAAAAAGAAACACCCGAATCTCAAACAGAGTTATTGAAAAAATATTTAGATGAGTTAGGTAGAAGTTATTCTACAAAAGATTATGATCAAATCAAATCCATTACACAATCAGACAAAATCAGCGAAGCGGCAAAAGCCGTTTTTCTGCAATCTGCTTTTGAAAAGGCAGAAGTAACATACAAAATCCAAATGATTATTGATGGATACATAAGGGTTGATAATAATATACTTAACGAATTAGTCCAAATTTATTTGCATAGTAAATCAAAAGAAAAAAATGAAATCAATTATATAGAAATACCCAAAATAGTAAAATTATTATTATGGCTGGATGGTATTAATTCACACTATGATTATTTGGAATTTGTACAAGTAGCAATTTATTTGTCTAACGAGGAGCGTAAATTATTCAACGAGCGGGTAAAAGAATATGCAAAAGATGAACGTTTGAAGCAATTTATTGAACAAATACCTAAAGCAACTGTAATTTCAGATGATAAAGATAAAATCACGTACAGATGTAAATGGCGTAACTTGTATTTCAAGAAGGGCAGTATCTCGGTTTTCCTTGACAAAGTCACCGCTACCGACGACTACGAGTGGGACTTTGCCCGTGAAGAGTTTAATCTTCTTTCTCAGGAATATTTTAGCAACAGAAGAATTGAGGATATTATTGTTACTGTCCGCAAATCAGATAACAAAATTGTTGATATTAAAGGACTTGACAAAATAGAAGAAAGGATTATTTTGGCTGAAATTTATAAACATGGCTTAACGGATAGACGTATTGATAGATCTGATAGTCAATTAACAAAACTAATTCATAATGTTGCTGCTCGAAATTCGTGCATTCAATTTTTGTCTGAACAAAAATCTCAATATAATGCCATTGATATTAAAGAAATTGTTTCCGAACAATACGGCTTTTTGCGCAGGGATATTTCTTTTCTTTTCCCTATTCCCGATGGGCATGGAAATGTGTATTTAGTATGGGAAAGTGCAGAGTTTGAAAAGTCAAAGGCAACTCATATTTTCAAGTGCTGCGAAGAAGATGTTGAAAATATGGAAAAAGAAATTAAAAAGTACATAGAAAACAACATCCATATACGTTCATATTTGAACAGTAGCGAGTACAAATGTCAAAAAAAAAAACGTGAATTACAATATTTCACCCGCATAAATCATGATACTGTCGAATATACAGTTTGGGAGGACAGAATGAAAGAAGTGATGCCGTTCTTGAAAAGGATAGAAGAAAAAAAGGAATAGCACGTTTCTTTATGGCTTGTCCACTATATTAACCGCACATTCAATTAGTAAATGCAACTACGATTTTCTGCATTTACTAATTTAGACTTTTATATATTATATGATGCCACAACAGGATAGCGCGCTATTGCAAACCTGAAGCGAGCTGCATAGTCATAATAAATTATGATTTGTCAAACGTAGCTATGTATTCCTCCCAAAAAATACGAGACGCCGAAAAAGGTAAAGGCAACGGCAAAAAAAGCGCAGGCGCAATATGTATGAAATTTTACAGGATCACGGAACATTAAAAAACTTTTTTTGTGCATTGGAATTGCATAAACAAGCAAGGTTACAAGCGCCCATGTTTCTTTTGCATCCCAGCCCCAATAACGCCCCCACGAAATATTTGCCCATACTGCGCCAATAAATATTCCTGCCGCAAGCATAAATAATGCGGGATAAAGCAAAGTTTGATTCCAGCCGTAAAGTTTAGCGCACAAACGTTTCGACAAAAGTCCGATAATGCTTGTTGCCGTAATAAAAACAAAAAGTGCATAAGACAACATTATTACCGAAATATGGACAGCAAACATGGGCGAACGCAATATCGGAGTCATCGGATTTAATTGCGAAACAGAATACCACAAACAGACAAGAGGAACAAAAATATAAAGCATACGCCATCGCAATTTGTCTATGAGTATAACCAGCATCGACAGTGCAAGCAAAAAATATCCTGTATAGCTGATTGCAATGCCGTACGGGTCGTGGTTTATCATCAGCGTAGTTCCCATTTCATCTGTATCGTAGTCCATTTGGCAGAATCGGTAACCCCTGTGCGAATATATCCTGTTCATCGATACGCGACATATTTGACTGTTTATTTTCAGAAAACTAATATAATCGGCAGGCTCGTATGTTGCAGGATGATATTCGATGTCGAAAAGCGCCAATTTAACATCAAAAGGCAGTTTGTGAGATGTTCCGTTTTCCTCTGATATGTATGTATCAGATATTTCGCCCTGCCGTATATGCATGTATCCGCGTTTGGCAGTTAGAAATGTAACAAATGCACCGAGCAGTATCGCAACTAATGCACAGTGCAGTAGAAATATTATTTTATTGCGATATAATACGCTGTAAATAATATGCACAAACGATATTATTGCAAATACGCACCACAATGCTACAAACCACCATGCTCCATAAATTTTATTGACGGCAAAATCAGTTCCGAAAATTTTTTCAACTATGGTTGCCGCAACAAGTACCGCCAGTATAATGATTAATATTCCAAATGCGTATCTTTTTGTATGTTTTAATTTCATTAAATTGCATCCAAAAATTTTATCAGCGCATCTCTGTCTTCTTTTGACATTTTACGGAATTTTTCCTTACTTTGTCGAGCTTCGCCTCCGTGCCACAGTATTGCTTCTTCGGTGTTTCGCGCACGCAAATCGTGAAGCCTGTCGGTATGACCTGAAACTATTTTCATTAATCCACGTCCCCATAACGGAGTTGTACGGCATACCTGTACGCGCCCCGGCTCTTTCATTTCGAGATTATGCCTTAATAAATCGGTATAAGGATATATTTTTTGATTTGATATAGCCGGCAGCGGAGTATAATTGCTGCGAGTAGTCCACGAAGGGCGATGACATGCGATGCATCCTGACTCGTAAAATAATTTTCTGCCGCGCTGCACAACTGGATCGTTGAGATTGCGGGCGGCAGGTACGGCAATTCCGCGATGCCAGACCATAAATGCGTTGTAATCGTCCATTGTCATTTCGGGTTGCAAGTCTTTTGACATTAACCATTCAAAAACTTCGGTTTCTGTTTTTCCAAGCGCCTGCTGCACGTCTGTGTCTTTCGACATTACCTTTGCATATTCTTCGGTAATATAATGATATTTTCTGTCGCCGCGGGTTACATTGGTTATATTCCATAGTGCATTTGCGCCTGGCCCGTTATCAAGCGTAGCGCGTGTACAAAGATATGTGAAACGTCCGGGATGTTTTCCGGGAAAATACGGATTTAATCCTGTTTCGTCTATATCCGCTCCTATAACGCCTGCACAATATCCGCGCGTTTGCTGTTGTTGATGTTCCGCCCGCAGGTCTTCGTCCGAAATGGCATCAAGCAAGCCTATACCGTAGATTCCGATAGTGGCTTCTATACTTGCGGCATGTTGGCTCATGTCGAAATCTTCAAATAAAATTGCATCCTGTGCAATAGACACTTTGGGATAAATCAGCGAATATGTTGTTCCATCTTCGTATTTATTTCCGTATTCATCAACATAATCTTTCCATTCGATAGTAATTCCCGATTCATTCACCGGCGGTTTGAACGGATGTACGGCGCGTGTTTGCGTCATTCCTGTAAAGTATTTCGATGCTAACGGTAAATTGGGTTCGTTTGGATTATAAATCATGAGTAAATAACCGCAACGGCTATCGTTTGAATCGTATTTATCTACACGCTGGCTATGACCTCCGTAGCTCGGATGACAGGCAATACACGATTTGCGTATATATACAGGACCCAAACCCGAATAAGCCATGTCTTCGGATGCAACAAAACTTTTGTCGGCAATACGTTCGCCGCGCATAAACTGTGTGTAAAGAACAGGATCTTCGTCTATCACAGGCATTGGCTGCTTGTATGCAAACGAAGAATTTATAAATACTGTTCCGTTTTTGCCTCCTGCATAATATTCTTCGCTGTATTCGCCCTGAATTGGAGGTTCATCATTATTTGAGCATGCTGATATTATAAATATGCAGACTGCTGCCAATATAAATTTATTTTTCAATTTCATAATTTTTATGTTTTTAAAACCAAACATTCCATAGATACTATAAGGGTATAATCTCTACAGAATATCAGGTAATTTATAAACTCTTATTTTTATAATTTTTATTTTTTATTCTATAATACTGCTGCTTATTTGCTTGAAAAGCGTTCCAAGGTCTGCACAGGCATCTACGGCTGCATCTACATATTCTGCGTTAATCCGGTCGCGAACCACTTCGTAAAACGATTTACCGCCTGTGCCAATGGCTGCTATTTTTGCTATACAATCATCAATTTTTGCTATGATTTGCGCATCAAGTTGCTGATTTTTTGTTTTCACAAAAGCGCTAAGCGAATTTGTTTTAGGCGTATTTAAGCCTCTGCCTCCATAATATGCGTTTTTAATGCTTTTAATATTATTCTGATAATCGTCGAGCGAATGCCAACTGTACCACGATTCTACTTCCAAAACTGCATGATTTGTATAAGGCGATTCTATTTTTGTTGCTCCTACTTCGTCTGCAATATCTGCTGCTCCATCCGAAATTTCGCTCATCGCCGCCACAAAAACCCCCTGATATTTGCCTGTTGCATTTTTCAGTTTATCTGCAAAATTTTTAAAATCGGAACTTTCGTTTAATCGCGCTACTACATCTGGATTTTCGTTGAATACAGCCTTTACAGGCGATGACACATTTTCTTCGCCTGCCCATGCAACATAAGCCAGCACACAGTCCCAAACAAGGGCATCCGTTGCTGCCGTCAAATATGTAAGTTCGGCAGTTGTCATATCTTCAAGAAGTCGAGGATTTCCGTCTCTGAAAAGAAGATATTCGGTTGTATGAAAACCAATAACTTCTGCATCCAAATCACGCCATGCAACTTTACCTGTAAGCCCTTCTGCATCGTTTTCCAGCGTTGCTTCAATATTATCTATTTCAAGAGGCCATGAATCAATATGACCATCTATGTCAAAAGCATCTTCGCCTACTGGTCCAAACAGAAACGCTTCGCTTTCTTCCCAATAAATACGGGCATTCATCCATGCTTCGGCAGCCGCCGCTATTTTTTCCGTAGTAGGGTTGTTTTTCAATGCCTCGTTAGCAGTGCGCATTTCAAGCGCGGCTTCTGCCATCAGCCTGTATGTGGGTACTACTACTTCATCCACATATTCTTTCAGAACAGCCTTATAAGCTTCATCAGGGTTGGGGGCAGGCGTGTCATTGTTGTCTTTTTCGCATGATGCCATACTTAGCAAAAATGCAGCGACTGTTATAAACAGTCCTAGTTTTTTTAAATATTTTTTCATATACATTTTATTTTAGATAAATAATTTTCAATTAAAAAGTCCCGAATATCCTATTCCAAGCGATATTGCAGGTTCGTTATTATAGGGAGAAACAAATTGCCGTAAAGTATATTCTGCCTTTATTACTAATCCCGACATGGGGAAATAATTTATTCCCGCGCTTAATATTTTTTTTCTGCACCATGTTTTATCTGCTATTCCTTCGGCTGTTTTATACATAGAGTCATAAAAACCGTAATGCGCATACAAATATAATTTGTCGTCTTTGTTTTTTGTTTTTTCAAACAGTGATAATATGTTATATCCTGCTTCCAAATAGAAACTTAATACATCCGATGCCACATCCGTGCGCGGCGAAGGGCTTGCCGACGGCAATCGTTTGTTGATAATCGAAATATCGTAAGAGCCGCCCAAATTGCCGTATATCACATTGGTTCGCGCAATAACATTGTTGTTATCATATACGGCATCAAATGCGCCTATGCTTACAATTCCCTTCACATTGCGCGAGGCATATCTGTCCTGCTTCAGCGTATTTTCAGCGCTGTAGCCATAGTAGCCGCTCAAACCTGTACGTAAGCCTTTGACTGAATAATTATCAATACGAACTGCTACTGCATAAGTATTTGCAATTTTAAATTCGTATGGAGAAACAGAGCCGCCTGCAATCCAGCTTTCATTATTGAAGCGTTCGGCATCAAGTCCTGCTACAATCATTGCTTCGTAGCGCCATTTACTGGTTTTGCCCCAAAAACTTATTCCTGTTTCGTGCCATGTACACGGCAATATGCCGGATTCTTCTTCGGGACGAAGTACTGAAAAGAAATCTGTAGGCATGTGATATTGATTTGTTATTCCAACAGGCACAATTATGTGTCCCATACGGAGATTGACATAAGGCGACCATGTTTTTTCTATCCAAAACTGTTCTATTGCAATTTCGCCGCCTTTTTCTATTTCCGTTTCATATTCGCCGGCTTCTGTTTTTTCTATTTCGTATGTTGAGCCTGCGCCGCCGTGTTCAAATTCAATTTCGGTAGAAAGCCGCCAACCTTTACCAAATTCGTAACCTGCATAAAATACTACATGAGGCAAATCAAACCGTCCGTGAGATTTTCCTTTATATGTTTCGGGGTACGCATAGCGGGCTGGATTGTCGCTGTAGAACATGCGCTGCATTACCGCTTCTCCATAACCGCCCAGCATAAGACGCGACGTTCGAAGCGGAGTTGCTACAGTGTCGATTCTAATTGTTTGTGCAGACACATTAAATGTTGCGCCTGCACAAATCAATGTAAAACTAAAAACAAAAAAAAACTTTTTCATCATATAAAATAATTGTCATAAACTCTTAATATTTTTACGGCACAAAGGTATTTTGTATTTAAAACCTGTACAATCCCCATTTTTGGGTATATTAACATTAATAAGTAATCATTTATTGGGATATTCCATTATATTGTCGTTCCTTAATAACTCTATATTTTATTGATATATAATAAAATAATGGTAAAAATATTTGAGAAATAATGCAGGATTTTGTATTGTTATGCCGAAAACAACGGTAAAAATAAATCAAAAAATACATGAAAATGCAGGAAAAATTACCAATTACTGTAGCGCAGCCAATCCAGAAAAAACAAACAACAGGCACCTTTTCTTAAAAAAAATTATTAATTTTGTTTTTTTTAACATTCGTACTACACCCCAACCATGTCCCATAATTTACATTATGTTAAGTTTGAAAACACAAAAGTAATTAAATTTTAATAAATTACAAATTTCCCCAAAAAATAATTTTTTTTTGAAATTTTCTAATTGCCTGATTATCTACGATAATCTGCTCCCCAAACTTAACATAATGTAAATTATGGGACAAATACACGGTATATCAGTGAAATATAGGAAATTATGACAAAGATACAAAATATATTTGATAATACGCTACGATTAGAACATTTCGGAGATGATTTACTCGAGTCCATGTCATTTGGGCAAGCGTCCGCGACTCATATTATCGAGTCAAAAATTGCAAATTATGAAATTATTAACGAAATGATTCAATTATAAATCAAAAATTATCATGAC
>JAISNL010000087.1 GCA_031276235.1 Prevotellaceae bacterium
CGCCGAAATCATTGTAACAAACATCGATGTACTCATTGCGAACATTGAAAATAATAAATCGCTGGTATCAGCAACCGTAACTTCGATGTTGCATAAAATTGTCGAACCGCAGCAAGATATACGCTTGCATAAAAAGAAATTTGTAAATGGATATTCGGCAAGAACGTTGGATACTAAAATTACAACTCCATTTTTTAAGCGCCATTTTCAAAGATATGCAAACAAAGAAAGCGGCTTTTTGTCGTTAGTTACCAGAGTAGATATCCCATGGAATTTGTCGGAAGAATCGAACATTGCAGGACGCTCAAAAGATACATTACATTGTTTTTTAGTGATTCTTGATGCTGTGGAAAATAAAACAGTCAAACCTGACGAAGTCCTGATTTATCTTTTTGAAAAATTGCATACACTTTCTTCTAAAGGAAAAATGATTTTTATGGAAACTATTAATATATCCGACTTGATTGATGTTATCAACATTAATAGCGTTTTATCTATGTTAGAACAACATTTTTCAACGAAATTGAGTTCCCGTTTGCCTGTAATAGCAATTTATTCGATTTACGAACAATTTTTCAAACAGGTAAAACGCTACGAAAACAAAGTTTTACGTCCGCTGAATGTGCATACTGCCGCAGACAAACACGGTTATGGCGACATCGAAATTTGGAACGCCGATAATACTCCATTTGAAATGGTTGAAATCAAGCATAACATTTCGATTGACAGAAATTTAGTGTTTGATGTTGCTAAAAAGTCGGAAAACAAAGGAATTTCCCGCTATTACATATTGACAACTGCAAAAGACAATTTCCCGTCACAGAATGAAGAGGAATATATCAACAAATTTATTCTCCAAATCAAGAAAGAAACTGATATGGAAATAATTGCCAACGGAATTTTTACGAGTTTGAAATACTATCTGCGGTTCATTGACGACTGCAAAGAATTTATCAAAACTTATACAACCAACCTGATCGCTGATTCAAAAAACTCAACAGAAATTAAAGAAACTCACATTTTAGAGTGGCAACGAATTTTGAACAATGTGAAGATGATTAATTAAATATGCTCCACGCCAATTTCGAAAAATTGCCAATAAAGAAGTAATTGAATATATAAAAGATGAAATCAACATATTGAAATACCAATTATAAAAACATGAAATAAAAACAGATTTTTCAAAATTACTAATTAAAAAATGAACAAACTTGCCCGATATATAATTATTACAGCCATAATTGCAATTGCGCTTTTTATCACATGGTATTTTGGAAATATCATAATTTATATACTGATTGCAGTTGTTCTTTCTATTATAGGTCGCCCGCTTGTTAACTTTTTTGACAAAGTGAAATTCGGCAAATATTTTTGTCCACACTGGCTTAGCGCAGCATTGAGCCTTACTGCAATTTTCTTTGCCATGTTTATATTGCTTTTCACGTTCATACCGCTTATAAGTTCACAGTTGCAGGAACTTTCAGCAGTAAATATTGCGCAACTTGTAGAACAAATCAGCAAATCGATGAGCGGATTGGAGCAACAAATCAACAAACTGATTCCAAATACGGACACATTTTCATTCAACCAGTTTCTTTCCGAAAATTTATCATCATATTTTAACTTTTCGAGTATAAGTTCCATTTTCGGTTCGGTTGCCAATATGCTTATAAATTTTGTAATAGCAATATTTTGTATATTTTTCATCGCCTTTTTTTTCCTCAAAGAAGACCATCTTCTACTTGCGGGAATAACCGTTCTGTTTCCAAAAAAATACGAAACTAACATCGCCCGCGTTTTGAAGTCGATAAATACATTGCTGATAAGATATTTTATAGGAATGTTAATAGAAATAACATGTGTAATAACTTTTCTTGTTGCAGGTTTAACGCTTTTCGGCGGCTTGAAATTTTCCACAGCAATGGTTATTGCCCTTTCGGCAGGAATACTTAATGTTATTCCCTATGTAGGACCTCTTGCCGGCGGAATTATCACAGTGATTGTTTCTTTAGCCACCGATGCAAATTTTATAACGACAGGCAATATCGGCATAATTGTACCTATAATTCTAATCTTTGTAATAGTGCAGCTTGTGGACAATATTGTATTTCAGCCGTTAATTTATTCAAACAGCATAAAATCTCATCCGCTCGAAAACTTTATCGTGTTACTTATTGCCGGCAACATTGCAGGAATATTGGGAATGCTTGTTGCAATACCCGCCTATACGGTAATTCGAGTATTTGCCAAAGAATTTCTCAACAACTTCAGATTAGTTCAAAAACTCACCGAAAATATTTAGATATTCCCTGATATTCCTTAAAGTTGCTTATTATTGTTGAAGTAAATATTTGCATTACGGAAGTAAATTATCTCTAAGCAATTGAAAGTTGCAGTTAGTTGCATCATATTTTTTTCCGTAATCCGCCGTTGTTTCCGAAAGTCCCGCCGATGGTTCGGGGACATTTGCAGCAACGGATGAAAGCCTCGCCGAAACGCAGCCAATTCACAAAAAGACCGTAGTGGTAAAAAATTTTTTCGCCCGCACAACGCACCGCGTCATTGCAAGCGTTAGCGAATCCAGAATGTTTTATTAATTATTCGCTCCTTACTAACTCAGCACCTTACTGATATATAATAAAATAATGGCGAAAATATTTAGAAAATAATGCAAGATTTTGTATCTTTCTGCCGAAAAAAATGGTAAAAATAAATCAAAAAATACATAGAAAATGGAAGGCAAATTACCATACACAAAACAGCGCGAACTGTTCAGCCCAATGTTGAATGACATTATAAACAAGCGCCATGAATTGGTTCTGCTTGCCGATACGATTGATTGGCAATATTTTGAAAAAAAGTTCAGTCCGCTTTATTCCAGCGTTGGACAGCCGAGCGTGCCTGTTCGATTGATGATTGGCAGCCTGATGTTGAAACACTTAAAAAATTTGGGAGATGAAAGTTTAGCCAAAGCATGGATAGAAAATCCTTACATGCAGTATTTCTGCGAGATGCGCTGTTTTGAACACAAATTTCCGTTTGATTCGAGCGATTTTGTTCATTTTCGCAATAGAATTGGCGAAGAGGGTT
>JAISNL010000109.1 GCA_031276235.1 Prevotellaceae bacterium
GTGGAAGACGGCGTGAAATATGTAATCGCACAGGGCTGGATAGACAAGGATAAAATAGCGATTTACGGCGGCAGTCACGGCGGTTACGCTACTTTGATGGGCTTGATTAAAACGCCGGATTTGTATGCTTGTGGCGTTGATTATGTGGGCGTTTCGAATATCTTCACCTTTATGAAATCCTTTCCCGAATATTGGAAACCGCTTACCGAAATGGTAAAAGAAATATGGTATGATTTGGATAATCCCGAAGAAGCGGAAATAGCCAAAGAAGTATCGCCTGCATATCAGGTTGATAAAATCACAAAACCGTTGTTTGTAGTTCAGGGCGCTAACGACCCGCGCGTCAATATCAACGAATCGGATCAGATAGTTGTGAAACTTCGCGAAAAGGGCTTTGATGTTCCGTACATGGTCAAATACAATGAAGGACACGGATATGGACACGAAGAAAATTCATTACAGATGTATAAATGTACTATGGGCTTTTTTGCCAAAAATTTTAATAAATAAAAGTAATTGCATATATATTTCTTTTAAATTTAGCGATAGCAGCCGAAAGTAATTTTTCGGCTGTTGTTTTTATTTTGTCTGGTAGATTCAACATCTGAATATAACTGAAGTTTTTTTTATTTATGAAAAAACAGGTATAATTAATTTCAAAATTTGTACTTTTGCAAAATTTACTGTTGCGGCAATACCACAATCAGACAATGAATATACAGTGTATTTGATTAATCTGTAAAATATTCGGAAACAGCAAACTTTACGATATTATTATAAGTGCAACTATTGAGCAAAAAACATAAAATTATATGAATGGAATAAAGGAATATATTGAAGATGATATTATAACCCTCGACTGGAAAGAACATATACGTCGCCGTCCGGGAATGTATATAGGTAAACTTGGCGATGGAACTTCGCCCGACGATGGAATTTATGTATTGCTGAAAGAAGTTATTGACAACTCAATAGATGAATATACAATGGGTTACGGTAAACGCATTGAAATTACAATAAATGAAGATGAAATTTGCGTTCGCGATTATGGGCGCGGCATTCCGCTTGGAGCGCTTGTGGATGCTACATCCAAAATGAATACAGGCGCAAAATACGATTCCGAAGTTTTTAAAAAATCGGTGGGACTGAATGGAGTCGGCATCAAAGCGGTGAATGCTTTATCGTCAAAATTTTGTGTGGAATCAATACGCGAAAATAAATCACGCTACGTTATGTTTGAATGTGGCAATCTGATTGAAGATACAACACAGGAAAACACGGAGGGAAACGGAACAAATACAATATTTGTTGCCGATAAAAGTATTTTCGGCAACTATGCCATCAACAAAAGTTTTGTTGAAACCATGGTGAAAAATTACACCTATCTCAATACAGGATTAACTATTTCAATAGATGGAGCAAACTATGTTTCAAAACACGGACTGCTTGATTTGCTTAATGAAAACATGGGCGAAGAACCGCTGTATGCGCCAATATATCTGAAAGGCGATGACATTGAAGTTGTAATTACTCACGGTTCGGGTTACGGCGATACATGCTATTCGTTTGTAAACGGACAGCATACAACGCAAGGCGGAACTCACCTGAGCGCATTTCGAGAAGCAACAGGAAAAACAATACGCGAGTTCTACAAAAAAGATTTTGATACAAAGGATATATGCATGTCGATGTACGCAGCAATAAGCATAAAAGTAGTAGAACCAGTTTTTGAATCGCAAACCAAAACCAAACTCGGCTCGCGCGACATGTCTCCAAACGGCAAATCAATTCGAGCGTTTGTAATTGATTTTCTCTCGGAAGAACTTGATAAATATCTTCACAAAAACAAGGCGACAGCCGAAATAATACTGAAAAAAATTCAAGAATCCGAAAAAGAACGCAAAACAATATCAGGTATTCAGAAAATTGCCCGCGAACGCGCCAAAAAAGCAAGTATTCACAATAAAAAACTTCGCGATTGCCGCGTACATTATAATGACAAACACGCTCTTGCCGAAAATTCCACGCTCTTTATAACCGAAGGCGATTCGGCAAGCGGCTCAATAACAAAATCAAGAGATGTAAACACTCAGGCAGTTTTCAGCCTTCGCGGCAAACCGCTGAATACCTACGGAAAAACAAAACGCGTAGTTTACGAAAACGAAGAATTTAATCTTTTGCAGGCTGCGCTTAATATTGAAGAAAGTATAGAAAACCTGCGCTACAACAAAATAGTGATAGCAACCGATGCCGATGTTGACGGAATGCATATACGCTTGCTGCTGCTGACATTCTTTTTGCAGTTTTTCCCTGATGTGATTCGACTTGGACACTTGTATATTTTACAAACGCCGCTTTTCAGAGTACGTAAAATAGGAACGAGAACAGCAGACGACTCAAAATCTAAAAAGAACAGCAACACAACTTATTATTGCTACAACGAAGACGAACGCCACAAAGCAATAAAAATACTTGGCGACAAAGCTGAAATAACGCGATTCAAAGGACTTGGAGAAATTTCGCCCGGAGAATTTGAAGAATTTATAGGCGAAAAAATACGTATCGACAGAGTGCATTTAAGCAAAAACGATTCAATACGCGATCTTTTGGAATTTTATATGGGCGAAAATACGCCGGAACGAAAAGATTTTATTGTAAACAAATTACGTTATGTTGAACTTTAAATATTCAAAATAAAAAGCGATGAAATATGACAATCAATTATTGTATAATATTAAAATTAAAACAATAGAAAATGTATAACGAGAAACAGTTGATAGAAGCCATAGAGCAATCGTTCAAAATGTACAAGTTACATGGTGCGCGCAGCACCGAAAAACTTAAACCAATTCACAAGTTTATAGCCGATACTTTGTCAACAATTTGGGGCAAAAAATTTGAAATTTGTTATATGAGTGATAATACCAGAGAAAAAACTATTGAAGGAAAATATTATCCCAAAGATATTGATGTAACCGTTTTGGACGGAGAAAAACCGATTTTCTGTTTGGGGATTAAGTTTGTAACCTCAAATTACAAACAAAACGCTAATAATTATTTTGAAAATATGATGGGGGAAACCGCAAACATTCAGGCTCTCGGTAACTTGCCGTATGCACAACTCATTATTTTGAGGCATGAAACGCCATATTATAAAAAAAATGAAACAGAAATTATAAAATTAGCAGTATAGAATTATGCAAATAGAATTTACAGAACAAGAAATAAAAGATTTGAAGAAATTTGTTTCAAATCTCAATCTTTATTATGAAAGCGAAGACGATGTTTGGAATTTTAATGATTTAGAAGACCAACGTCAACTTGCTATAGAAATAGTAAGAATATTAAACGATAAATTTTGATATCATGCCAAAATTATTTTCAAGTTTTAATAAAAAGTTTTTGTCCCAAATAGACAAACCTGAAAAGGAGTTGAATAAATTTATTTGTAAAAATTGGAAAGATTTGTTTCCAAAATATACTTTTATTGCGAGTACATTTAAGCAAAAACGATTCAATACGAGATCTTTTGGAATTTTATATGGGCGAAAATACGCCGGAACGAAAAGATTTTATTGTAAACAAATTACGCTATGTTGAACTTTAAATATTCAAATAAAAAGCGATGAAATATGACAATCAATTATATTATGGCGATAATTTGGATGTGATGCGACAATATATTGCCGATGAAAGTATTGATTTGTGTTACATAGACCCTCCATTTAATTCTAAACGCGATTATAATCAGATTTATAATAATGCAGGCAACAAAGATACAGCGCAAGTACAGGCATTTGTTGATACTTGGGAATGGAATGATGAAGCAATAGAAGGTTTTAAGCGTTTTGACCTTGTAGATGGAGAAAATAAATATCCGGAAAAAACCAAACTTCTAATCAACAGTTTGGAAAAAATACTTGGACACGGCAGTATGCTTGCCTATCTTATCAGTATCACGCAAAGAATCATAGAAATATATCGTGTTCTTAAACATACAGGAAGTTTTTATTTACATTGCGACCCCACGGCAAGCCACTATTTAAAACTTGTACTTGATAGTGTATTTTGTCCCAAAGGAGGCGATTTCAAAAACGAAATTTCGTGGTGTTATCATAAATGGACTAATAAATCAAATGGATTTCAGCACAACCACGATATTATATTATTTTATACCAAATCGAAAGAATTTACTTTTAATAAATTAAAAAATGAAAAAGCAGTTGCTACGCATTACAGCAAAGGTTATCATACCAATACGATAAAGGGAAATATAAGCCAATTAATAGTTTATGATAAAGAAAAAGCGCAAAAACAAATAGATAGCGGCAAATACGACAAAATAGTTTATCGAGAAGGTTCTACTGAAGTTGCTATGCCAGACTGGTGGGAAATATCAATTATAAATTCACAGGCAAAAGAACGATTAGGTTATCCTACACAAAAACCGGAAGCGCTTTTGGAACGCATCATAGCAGCATCAAGCAACGAAGGCGATATGGTTTTAGATGCCTATTGCGGTTGCGGAACTACAATTGCCGTTGCTCAAAGACTAAAACGCAAATGGATAGGAATAGATATAACATTCCAAAGCATAAGCCTTATTGTTAAGCGCCTTAATGACAGTTATGGCAAACATACAATGCAAAATATTTATTTACATGGCATACCTCAAGATATTGAAAGCGCAAAAAATTTAGCCCATAAATCAAAATCGCGTAAAGAATTTGAGATTTGGGCAATAATGACATACTCAAATAATAAAGCCATTCCCAATGAAAAGAAAGGAGCAGACCGAGGCATTGATGGAAAAATGTATATTTCTGTTTCACAACGAGAGTATAAACCTATTTTATTTTCGGTAAAAAGCGGACACATCGGCGTGGCTCAAATCAGAGATTTTATTGGCACAATAGAGCGAGAACAGGCTGCAGCAGGTATTTTTATAACTCTTGAAAGCCCAACCAAGCCTATGATACAAGAAGCAAAATGTGCGGGAAAATATACAAATCCCCTTACAGGAAACCCAATAGAGCGATTGAAAATTGTTACAATAGAAGAAATTATTGCGGGAGAAAGAGAAAATTTTCCAAATACTGTTGATGTTGTGAATAAAGCAGAACGTAAAGCAGATACAAACCAATCAAAAATAAAATTTTGACAGAATATGAAATTAATAAAAATATATAAAATATGGCAGATGATTTTGAACTGGATGAACCGATAGAAGAAACCGAAATAACCAACGAAACCGACAATGCGGCAGACGAAGTTTCGACCGGACGATTTACAAAACTCACCGAAACCGATGACACAAAGAAACATCTGCTTTCGGGTATGTACAAAGACTGGTTTCTTGACTATGCTTCGTATGTAATTTTAGAACGCGCTGTGCCTCATATCAACGATGGACTGAAGCCCGTGCAGCGCAGAATATTGCATGCAATGAAAAATATGGACGATGGACGTTTCAATAAAGTTGCAAATATTATAGGTTCTACAATGCAATATCATCCTCACGGAGATGCATCTATCGGAGATGCGCTGGTACAGCTCGGACAAAAAGATTTGCTGATTGAAACACAGGGAAATTGGGGCAATATATTAACAGGCGATAATGCAGCCGCGCCGCGTTACATAGAAGCGCGGCTGTCGAAATTCGCTCACGACGTTGCATTCAACAATAAAATTACAGAATGGATGCCATCGTACGATGGACGCAACAACGAGCCGGTAACGCTGCCAATGAAATTTCCTCTGCTGCTGGCGCAGGGAGTTGACGGAATTGCAGTAGGGCTGGCTTCAAAAATTATGCCTCACAATTTCAACGAACTCATAGACGCTTCAATTTTATATCTGCAAGGTAATGAATTTGAACTGTATCCCGATTTCCCTACAAGCGGATACATCGACTGCTCGCGATACAACGACGGTTTGCGCGGAGGCGCGGTAAAAGTGCGCGCCAGAATTGTAAAAGGCGAAGATTTCAAAACTCTTGTCATTACAAACATCCCGTTCGGCAAAACAACTTCGAGCATTATAGAATCAATACTCAAAGCCAACGAAAAAGGAAGAATAAAGATCAAAAAAGTTGATGACAATACATCGAAAAATGTTGAAATTGTAATTCATCTTGCCAACGATACATCGCCCGACAAAACCATTGATGCACTCTATGCATTCACCGATTGCGAAATATCAATATCGCCTAATTCATGCGTAATTGTTGATAAAATGCCAATGTTTTTAGGCGTCAGCGAAATTTTGAAACGATGCGCCGATTCAACAAAATATCTGCTGAAACGCGAACTGGAAATTCGCATGAACGAATTGCTCGAAGACTGGCATTATTCATCGCTGGAAAAAATATTTTTTGAGCAGCGCATTTATCGAGAACTCGAAAAAGATACGAAAACATGGGAAGACCAGCTTGATGCAATAGAAATTGCATTCCTGCCGTATCAAAATACATTGAAACGCAAAATTACCCGCGAAGATGTACTGAAACTTACAGATAAACCTGTTCGCAGAATATCAAAATTTGATATAAAAAAATCTGACGAACATATCAAAAACGTAGAATTGGAAATAGATGAAGTACAAAACAATCTTGACCATTTAGTTGACTATGCAATTACATATTTTCAACAAATTAAAAAGAAATACGGCAAAGGTCGCGAGCGTAAAACGGAAATTATGAATTTTGATGTAATTCAGGCATCGCAGGTTGTTGTTGCAAATCAAAAGCTGTATGTCAACCGTTCCGAAGGCTTTATAGGAACAGGATTGAAAAAAGATGAATATCTTTGCGAATGTTCGGATGTTGATGATATTATAATTTTTCTTAAAAACGGAAAATACATTATCACCAAAGTTGCAGAAAAAACTTTTGCAGGGAAAGATATTCTTTATGCTGGAGTTTTCAAACGCAACGATGACCGAACAATATACAATGCCGTTTATCGCGATGGAAAAAACGGCGCAATTATGATGAAACGTTTTGCCGTTACATCAGTCACACGCGACCGCGAATACGACCTTACAAAAGGAACGCCAAATTCGCAAATTCTGTATTTCAGCGCAAATGCCAACGGCGAAGCCGAAATACTGAAAATATATTTTAAACCTCGACCGAGATTAAAAAACCTTATTACAGAACTTGATTTCAGCACAGTTGCAATCAAAGGTCGCCAATCAATAGGAAACATACTTACAAAATACGCAATTCACAAAATCTTATTGAAAGAAAAAGGCGAATCAACATTGAGCGGTCGCCAAATTTGGTTTGATGAATCAATAAATCGACTGAATGCCGAAGGCAGAGGAATTTTAATAGGCGAATTTGCAGGAGATGATAAAATCATTGTCATAACAAAACATGGAACATATTTTACAACCAATTTCGATTTGAGCAACCGCTACGATGAAGATATTTTATCCATCGAAAAATATAATCCGGATACGGTTTTTTCGGCAACTTATTTCGACAGCGAGCAGAAATATTTTTACGTAAAACGTTTCAAATTTGAAACTTCAAACGTTCCGCAACGTTTCATTGACGACAATTTGCAGTCGTACCTTGTTGAAATTTCGCACGATGAATATCCGCAAATAGAAGTAACATTCAAGGGAAAACACGCAAAGCGCACTCCTGAATTTATAGATGCAGAACAATTTATAGGAATAAAAAGTTTCCGCGCAAAAGGCAAACGCATTTCAACATTTGAAGTGGATACGGTGAAATTTATCGCTCCTCTCGAAAAAAATCCCAAACAGGATGATGCACTAAATAATAAAACCGAAACAGACGACAGCAAGGCAGTACAAATGTCGCTACTGTAGTTTGCAACGCAAAATCTGTTGCTATGAATGAACAAAAAATATTTCTTATCGGCTTCATGGGAAGCGGAAAAACCGCTTACGGAAAACCGCTGGCAGAACTTTTGAACGTTGATTTTTTCGACTTGGATAGTTATATCGAAAAAATACATAATCGTTCAATAGCAAAAATTTTTGCAGAAGACGGCGAAGAAAAGTTTCGC
The DNA here is from genome assembly GCA_031276235.1 of Prevotellaceae bacterium. Classification (GTDB taxonomy): domain Bacteria; phylum Bacteroidota; class Bacteroidia; order Bacteroidales; family UBA932; genus JAIRKV01. Next base: position 8,043 of record JAISNL010000109.1, read on the forward strand.
GAATATGAACGGAACGCCTTGCGTGAAATCACATTTAGCAATAACAGATTTGTGCTTGCTACTGGCGGCGGCACGCCTTGTTTCAGCAATAATATTGAATTTATAAACGCAAACGGAACAAGCATTTATTTGCAATGTGCCGTAGAAGAATTATGTGAAAATATACTGCTGTCGAATCCTGCGCGTCCGCTGCTGCAAAACAAATGCGGAAACGAGTTGTACGAACATGTAAAGCAACTTTTATCAATCAGAAAGCCGATTTACGAACAGGCAAAAATAATTTTGACAGGCAAAAATCATAATCCGCAAACAATATTTGAAATATATAAATCGCAGGTAGAATTAACCCGACACTGACCATCTTTTTTATGATTTGAACGTTTTGAAAAGGTATTATGTTATTTGTAAGAAACAACTAATTTCCCATATCTACCGATATTTTTATGCGAATAAATTTATATTTCATATTTTCAAAACCGAAAAATACGCCAACGCCTGCTATTCTAAAAATATTTGACAATCCGTAGCCTGCTTCAGAAAAATGTTTCAAACGCGGCGTGCGCAGATAACTGAAATAAATATTTTCGTCAATAAAACTGCGTGCAAATACAAACCGTTTCAGCAGTAAGCGCGATGCTGTATAAGTGAAATTTACATGGGCAAACCATTCGTTTGTACTGCTGTTGTATGTTTGAATTATTGTCATCAAATCGTCGAAAGGGCTGAACATTACATCATCTTCCGCCAAATTGAAATGCTCAAATTCAGAAAAGTGCATTCTCCGCGTAGTAAGGAATTTCCCGATTTTTGCAGTGTACGAGATATTGTTAAGAATATCCAATTCCATATTTTGCACAACTTCAAACGTGAGCAAATCAAAATTTGAAACCGAGCCGAAAACGCCTGCTATTCCTGTTTTATAACCAAGCGAAAATTCAGGATAATCGGAACGTACAATTCGTTTTGCTCTTCCACGCCGCACATAATACTGTCGAGGCGTGTAGCTCAATCGCACGCCAGCCGTAAACGCGCTGCTTGAATGGATAAGCGCAGAATCATGTTCTATATACGGATTGACAGGTTCGTTGCTGCGATATTCTTTCGACCTTTTGAATATTGAAAAATTTGTATTGTTATGCAACTGTTTTCGTTTTTGATAGGAAACGTCAACCGACAGGCGCAAGCCATCGGCAAGGTCAATGCTGTTGCCTGCCTGCAAAAAATATTTGCCATAGAAGTTGATGTAATTTTTTTTGAAAAACAGAGACGACAGACTGTTGGTCATCATGCTTATTCCGCCCGACTCGTGAAAATCCGCCGTTTTATTGCCGTAATTCATGTAAAACACAGCGCGCGCTTCTGGATAATAGGAATATTGAAAGTGCGCATTCCACAAAATCTGTTTACGTCCGAAACTGTATGCTGCATCTCCAGTCAGCCACATTGAAGTTTGGTTTTTGAAACGCTTGTAATATGAGATATTCTGCCCGTATTTTAAAATATCTACGGCATTGAATCTGACGTTTACATTTATTATTCCGCTGTATTCAATAAATTCGGAATTATTCAGTTTATAATTTCCTCCCGAAATGATTTTACTGATGGCAGACTGTTTTTTCTTTTCTTTTGGCGGTCGTACCAAAGCCAGCGAATCGCTGCGCCTGTAACTTGAAACTTCGTAATCGAGCATTGGAATTGTTCGGATTGAATCCCAATATTCGCTGCTCAAATTTTTATTTACGCTGTCTTTTTCCACACTAAAACTTTCGATGATTTCGTATTTTCCTGTTTTCCTGCCAATATTTTCTTTGGCTTTTTCATTTTCAAATTTTTCTATTTCGCGTTTTACTTTTGCTGCATCATCGTTTGTGAAGTCGTTTTTTTCTATCAGTGATTTGATTTTCTGTTTGCGTTCTTCCTGCTTTTTTGACGATGCTGCCTGCGCCAGCCGAGTTTCGAGATTTTGCGAGCCTGTTTTTATATCGCTGTATTTGATTGACGAAACGCTGTTTATTTCACCTGTATTGCCAAGTATTGAAAAGTGCGCCGTAATTTGATTTTTTATTGGCATCATAATATCAGGCTGCACTTCGCCGAATATTTGTTTCAAAGTAAATTCTATCATCTGCTGCTTGCCCGACAATTCGTAACTGTGAACATCCCAAGTATTTTCAAAAACATAAATATATCCCGAAATCAATCTGTCATCGCTGCGGCGCGGACTGATAAAAATTTTGTTTACCGTTTTATTGTTTTCAACAAAAAAACCTTTATACGTAAATTTATAATAAGAAAATGCTTTTGTTGACAAGGGCGTAATAAACATGTCGCTGTCCATGTCATAAATATTGAATCGCCATGCTGCGCTTATGTCTATTTCGGCAAATTTCGGAAAATTATCTTTTATGGCTGTTATTCGCTGATTTATCTGTCCGTTTTTGTAAGTTATTTCGTTTATGGATTCCTGTATGTAAGCGCTGCCTTCCTCAATATCGTTTTCTTTTAGAGTTTTGCGGTTCAGTCTTTTCATCAGGTCAGAAATTTTATCAATTTTGAACGAACCGCGGATATATGTTGCAGATTTATATTCGGACACTTGATTTTTATGATATGGAGCGCGGGCAATCACTTGCCGCATCATTGCGTAAGCGCGGTCTTCTGCATTTTGTTTGACAACGGCTTCCGCTATTTCGTATATTTTGGGCTTCATCACAACAGTCAACGGCTCTTGCTGAGGAATATTTACAGTACATATTTCAATTTGATATGCCAAATGCCGGAACTCGCATGTATATTTTCCATGTGCTATTTTCAACGAAAATTTTCCTTCTTCGTTTGTCGAAAATCCCTGTGAAAGTTCGGGAATAAAAATTGAGACAAATTCAATACCTTTGCCCGATTCATCTTTTACCGCGCCTTCAAAAACTTGCGCACGGCAAATATTTTCGGTAGATAAAAAAAATAAAATCAATAAAAAAACCGCTGACAGATTTACTTTTATACTCATGCTTTTCAAATTTTATATTGCAATATTCAAATACAATTCACATTGTTAGTTTATAATTAGATATTGTTAACGATGCCAAAGATACAAAATTTCCGAAAACTTAATCAATTCAGAAGAGTTGACTGTTGAAAGTTATTTTTTTACTATTTACTATTCTGGATTGGTTGGCTACGCCGAACCCTTCGGGTTTCGTAGCTACGCTCCTCGCAAAGACGAACCAACCACGCAGCGCGTCCTTGCGAGCGTAACAAAGCAACCGAAGCGCAGTTCGGCATAAGCCAACCAATCCAGAAGAATAACCGTAGGGGCAAACCTGTGTGTTAGCCCAATAATAATAATGGTAAATAATAATTAAAATGCAACCTTTCAGGGTGAAAGCATATTATTCATCCTTTACGATTATTCAATATACGAAATAATGCAAATTTTAAGCGTTTCTGCTTTCGGCAAAACCTCAATCAAAGATTTGCTTATTTTTCCACAAGCCTCTCAAAATGCAAAAAAAACTTCAATACATTATTTTTTTAATAACTGTTAAATTACCGCACCAATAGTAATCTTGAATAAATTATTTTTATCTCACATTCCGAAATTCTTCCAATATCAGCCTGTAAACCAAATATAATGAAAATTAAAATTCTATTAAGGGAATATTTTTATTCGGTCGTCAAGTGGTAAAAACTCTTTTTTGTCAGGATAAGCGCTCGGAAGACCAAAGGGCATTTCTGCTATCAATTTCCAGTCGGGATTTATGTTCCATTCGTTTTGAACGTCTTCATCTATCAACGGATTATAATGTTGTAACGAAGCCCCAAAACCCATTTCTTCCAGCAATACCCATATCGTAAATTGGTGCATGGCAGAAGTTTGATGCGACCAAATCGGAAAATTATCTTTATAGGTAGAAAACTGTTCCTGCAGTTTTTGAACGATTTGCTGATCTTCGTAGAAAAGGATTGTCCCGTAACCTGCTTCAAATGAATTTATCTTCATCTCCGTTGCCGAAAAATTATCTTTAGGGACTATCTTTTCGAGCTTTCGTTTTGTTATTTGCCACAGTTTTTTGTGATTTGCATTTAATAAAAGCGCCAATCGTGTTGATTGGGAATTAAATGCAGAAGGGGTATTTAAAATTGTAAAGTTCAATACTTCTTCAAGTTCCTTATCCGAAACAGGACTTTTGTCCGTAATGGAATAGTATGTTCTGCGATGTTGTAAGGCGTTCAATAATAATTCGTTTATTTTCATCTTTATATATTTTAATGTTTCGACAAATGTACTATTATTTTCAATACAAACGTACATTATTTTTCATTATATCATTAATCGAAAAGAATGAATAATGAGATAATGAGGTTGTCGGCTGTGTGTTATCTCTGTGTTACTAAGGTTGTTTTGTGTTTTAAATAAGATGAAAATAAGGTTTTATTAATTCTTCAACTTTCAACTATTTTGGCTTGTGGCGTCATGCAATGTATGGCATTACTCAAAACGAAATAATGGGAGGATGTTATTCAAAATTATACTTTATTCAAAGTGAAATTTAATCATAAACATATTGGAATACAATTTATCAATAGCATTGTAAAAGGCTTCATAGCCTTCAACAGGTTTTTTGGCAAGTACATTGCCGGGTCCGGTTGAAAATTTCGCTTCTATTGAAAATTTGAAATAAGCCAGATAAAATTCAAATCCAAATCCAAATTCGCCGGCAACTTCCGTATGCTTGAATCCTAAAAATACGCCGCCTTTTTCATCGCTGCCTGCGCTTAAATTGTAGCGTCCGTTTACTCCAGCAAAAACATAGGGGCGAAAATTTGAATTACGCTTGGCGCTGAATTTTAGATGAACAGGAAGTTCAATATAATTAGAGCCTATTTTCATTGTATGCAGAAGTTCGTTTGTATCGTCATCAAAAAATTCGAGATTTCTTGCGCCAAACGATATTCCGGGCAAGACGCGCAAGTTCCATTGCCGTTTTATTCGATAATCAATAATTGCATTAATGTCGAATCCAGAACGTATTGTTGTTACGTCGGCTCTGAGTTTGCGGCTAACGCCGTCCAGAACGACATTATCAAGCGTGTTGACGGCTGTTAGATCAAAAATGTTTATACCAAGTGAAAAGCCAAAACGTAAAGGGCTTGCATATTCGTAATGCAACAGATTCAGGTCGCTACGAACCAGTTGCGCCGAAGCGGATAAACATATTACAGTTAACAGTATAGATAAAAAACTTTTTTTCAAAATTTATAATTATTTGCGCAAAGGTAATATTTTATCAACATTACTTTAGAGGCAAATAATATAATTAACTATTTTTAATGTTAATGCGAAATGCTATTGTTTTGCTTCCAATATTATTTGCAGCGCTGATTTTCCATTTTTTTGCATCATGATTACTGCAACAAAATTTATACTACCTTTGCACCTCATCACAAACCAAAATGATATTTAAAATTGAATAAATGGAAATAAAAATCAACACCATAGAAGCCATAGCGCTGGCAGTTGCCGTTTTCTATTTTGGCGTTTTATGCAAGCGTAAATTTAAATTCCTGTATCGTTTCTGTATTCCTGCTCCCGTGGTTGGAGGACTTGTTTTTTCGATAATTTCATTAATCGGATATTGTACAGGCGCATATACATTTGAGATAGATTCTTTGCTTCAGAAAATCTTTATGCTGGCATTTTTTACAACTGTAGGATACTGCGCTTCATTCAAATCAATCAAGCGCGGAAGTAAAGATTTGATTGTTCTTATAATTTTAGTTGCAGTGTTGATACTTATGCAGGATGCGGTAGCATTTTCGCTTGCGCCGCTGTTCGACATGAAACCTTTGCTTGCGCTTTGCACAGGCTCAATTTCAATGGTTGGCGGTCACGGCACATCTATCGCGTGGGGACCTATTATAGAAAAAACAGGAATAGCAGGAGCTTCGGGCATTGCAATAGCATCTGCAACTTTCGGGCTTGTTGCCGGAAGCCTTATCGGAGGACCCATAGGCAGACGATTGATTGAACGTAATAAACTGATGGAAAAACAGCCCGTTTCCGATGATGAAAAAATGCTGACAGAAGCCAAAACATCGGAGAAACTTTTGTCGAGCAACGTAATTCATGGAATTTATCAAATAGCGCTGGCAATGGGAATTGGTTCTGTGCTGTCAACATTTTTGGAAAGCATGGGAATATTGTTTCCGCCTTATGTAGGCGCTTTGGTTATTGCCGCTTTGTTGCGTAATATTGCCGACTTTTCGGGGAAGTTCAAAATTAATTTTGTTGAAATAGATGTTATAGGACAAGCCTGCCTGTCAATATTTTTGGCTATGGCATTGATGTCGCTCAAACTTTGGGAACTTGCAGATTTGGCAATACCAATGCTGATTATGCTGTTTTCGCAAACGGCGCTTATGATATTATTTGCATATTTTGTTGTTTTCCGATTTCTCGAAAAAGATTATGATTCGGCGGTAATTACAGCAGGAGTTTGCGGTTTTGGCATGGGAGCAACTCCAAACGCAATGGCAAATATGGAAGCTTTAACGCAACGCTATCGTCCATCGCATAAGGCTTTTTTGATAGTTCCGTTAGTCGGCGTAATGTTTGCCGATATTATAAACACGATATTTATTACTGTTTTTGTCAATATTTTTTAAAATTTTATATTCATGTAAAATACCTGCAGCATAATATTGCGAAATACCCCAGTTTATACGGATTATCCGCTTATTACAGTTCATTCTGCAATCATTAAAATATATTTTTTTTTGAAAATAATTCGTTTTAATAAAAAATAAATCATGTTCCATTGAAATTTTGTATATCTTTGCTGAATACAAAAAATACGGAAAAAAAATGAAATATATATTTTTATTATCGGTTATCCTGTTAGCCTGCATGCATGCAAAGGCGCAAAACATCAGCGATGAACCTCAAATCATTGCAAACTCGGTTGTATATGCACTGCCGAAGACATCTATAAAAATCAAAATAGAAACAGAAAAAGAAACTTTCGTTGCGGGACCTTATGCACAGTATGCCGAAAAATACTTGGGCATTGAAGTAGATATGCAGAATCACGAAAATTACTCAATACGGAAAATAGAGATGATGCCATTTAAAGAAGCCGATGCCAATACATTATATACAATCAATTTCGGAAAGATGAAAAATGCGCGTGCAAATTTTCTGGATTTATCAGCAGAAGGCTTGCTGTTTTTAGGAAACTATAAATACGAAGGAAATTTATCTTCGCGTTTTGCCTCAAGCGCCGACAGCCAAACAAAATTTTTGAACGCAGGCACAAGTTCTAATTACACGCTTGAAAAGACTGTTTATTACGGAACGATGAAAACCGACACAGGCATGGTGCAAGTGCCGATAGAACGCTGGCAAAAAACAGGAAAAAATATAGAAACTAAAGCTGCCGAATTTGCAGAACTTATAAATACATTACGCAAAAAACGCATCGAAATAGTTACCGGCGAAAGTGACTTTACGGGCGAAGGTCTTACAGCCGTACTTGCCGAAATACGTAATATGGAAACAGAATATATATACCTGTTTACAGGAAAATCAACAAAAACAACCGAAGTGCATTTTTTTGAAGTAATTCCGAATGCCGCGCAAATGCAGCAGTCGTATATAGCATTCCGATTTTCGGAAAAACAGGGACTGACGCCGGCAAACAACGTCAGCGGACGCCCCATAATGCTGACGCTGGAAAAAGAATCATCGTTTTATGCAGATGCCGAAACCGATACAGATGCTAAAAAAAACAAAATAGACCTGCTGTACTATCGAGTGCCGCGAATTGCAAAAGTAAGCCTGCTTGACGGTACTAACGTATTGCTGCAAGACCGTTTTCCCGTTTATCAGTTTGGCAATATTTTATCGATGCCTGCCGATTTGCAAATGAAATAATTTAAATTTTAAACTCACAAATAAAACCCTATTATTATGACAACAAACAAACAGATTTCAATCGAAACACTTAAACCAAACGAAGTTTGGAAAAACTTTTATTCATTAACACAAATTCCGCGTCCTTCAAAAAAAGAAAAAAAGGCAGCCGAATACATACTTCAATTCGGTAAAAATTTGGGACTGAATTCGGTTATGGATGAAACAGGAAACGTGATAATCACAAAACCTGCAACAGCAGGAATGGAAAATTGCAAAGGCATTATTCTTCAAGCGCATATTGACATGGTGCCACAAGCAAACAACGACAAAAAACACGATTTTGAAAAAGACCCTATCGAAGCGTATGTAGATGGCGAATGGGTTACGGCAAACGGTACAACACTCGGCGCAGACAACGGAATAGGCGTAGCGGCTGCAATGGCTGTGCTGGAATCCAATACCATTGAACATGGACCTCTCGAAGTTCTTATCACAATAGATGAGGAAACAGGAATGACAGGAGCAAACAATCTAAGCCCCAAAGCGCTTAAGGGCGACATATTGATAAACCTCGATTCCGAAGATGAAGGAGAACTTTATGTAGGCTGTGCCGGCGGTTTGGATGGTACATTCACATTCGAATACAAAAAAGAAGAAATGCCCAAAGGATTTATTCCCGTAAAATTAAACGTTACGGAGTTGGAAGGCGGACATTCGGGAATGGATATAATACTTGGCAGAGCAAATGCAAACAAAGTAATATTCCGACTTCTGAAAATCCTCATAAATAAAACGGGAGCGCGGCTGGCATCCATCGAAGGAGGTAATGTACGCAATGCAATACCCCGCGAAGCCGTAGCCATTGCAGTAATAGAAAAAAACAAAAAGGAAGAACTGAAAAACATTGTTGCCGACTTTGAGAAAACGCTTCAAGCCGAATATGCGGCAACCGATAAAAACTTGAAAATATTGGTAGAAGAAGCAAATGTTCCCGAATATATCATTGATAAAGAAACTCAATTGGCGCTGACAGATGCCATTTACGGATGCCCTAACGGAGTTGTACGTATGAGCGATGCAATGCCGGGGCTGGTAGAAACATCCAATAATCTGGCAATAGTAAAGTCGGGAACAGATAAAATTCAGGTAAACTGCTTGATGAGAAGTTCTGTTGACAGCGCAAAGCTCGACCTTGCCGAAGCAATGGAATCCGTATTTCGCAGAGCCGGAGCCAAAGTAGAATTTACCGGCGGATACAGCGGCTGGAAACCGAATGTAGAATCGCCAATACTCGTTGTAATGCAGGAAACATACAGAAAACTGTACAATAAAACGCCCGAAATAAAAGCAATACACGCAGGACTTGAATGTGGCATTTTCGGAGGCATTTATCCGCAATGGGATATGATTTCGTTTGGACCAACTATTCGCCATCCCCATTCGCCCAACGAAAAAGTGAATATTGAATCGGTAGATAAATTCTGGAAATTTCTTACGGCTACATTGAAAAATGCACCGCACAAAGCATAATTATATTTTTGAAATTGTATTATACAAAATTAATTGTTGGATAAGAGGATATTTTAATCCTCTTATTTTTTTAATGATTATCTTCAATTCATTTCCATAATATTATTGCGAACCAACAGTAGTAAACACACAGATTTGCCCCTGCCTTTATTTCGTAATGACATTAATGCCTTTTAATCTTTCATGTCCCAAAACTGCCATTTTGTCGCAAAAAGCGAGGACGTTGTCAGTAAAAGCGAGGATCAAGGTTCTCCGAGAGCCTCGCGAGGTTCTAAAAGAGTCGAACAAGGTTCTCCGAAAGTCTCGCGAGGTTCTAAAAGAGTCGAACGAGGTTCTCCGAGAGCCTCGTTCCTCGCTTTTTGCGACGGAACGTCGCCTCAAAAAAAGAAATAGCCATATTTCGACTGTTAGAAATTTTCAAAATAAAATGATATGAACAAAATAAAATCACTCTCCCTGTTTTTTGCCGTTGTTTCTTTATTTTTGACAACTGATTTATCGGCGCAAAACAACTCCAAATTTGTGTATCACGGCGCAGGAAATCCTTATTTGCCGTTGTGGGAACATTTGCCGGACG
>JAISNL010000111.1 GCA_031276235.1 Prevotellaceae bacterium
GCGAGTTGGCAACATCATAAGATCCACTGCAGAATTAATATTCATACAAGCAAAGAAGTTACCTGTCAACAGGTAACTTCTTTTGCTTTGGCTTATTGCAGCATGCAAATGAATGAAACTTGAAGCCGTTTCATCTCGCAATGACATTGTTTTTCATCTGTGCATACGGCAATATGGAATAAGCGAAAATGAAGTTTTATGCCTGTAAATTTTGGTATTTTATAAACAGTCGCTTCTGCTAATGCACTGCTCAATATCACTGGCTTGTAACAATGAAATAATGCTCTGCCATCAACATTTGTACCCGATATTCGGTTAATCTTTCATTTCCAGACAATCCGTGATTGTCAAGTTCAAAAATTCTGCTGCATTTGTCGCATTTTGCTCTTAATAGAACATTATTCATAATCTGCAATTTTGTTAAATCTATCGGACAGGTTGCGGCATAGGCAGCATAAGTGTCGGATGTTATCATTCGGCAAACAATCACTCCATGATCCTTGTATCCGCAACTTTGTTGACCTTTATAATTGCAGCCTACTATTACACATGCGCCCGGAGATGTCAGTTTTTTATCAAAATCAATTAAAGGAAAAACCTTAAAATTCACTATGTTATAAGGAATATTATTCTCATATTTGTTTTTGCCGCAAGACAAAAATAAAAATAAAAAAGTTAAAAAATATGTACATTTCATTCTCATATCAAAATAAATTTATAATTTAGCAGTCTAATATTAACATCAAAAAACAAAGATAATGCAAAAAACATTTATACAACTGACAAAAATAATAATTTTTGCGTTGATAATAACATCCTGCGCAAAACGTGTCTCAACTTGCCCTATGGCATCCTGTTCAACAGAATCAAGACCTGTAGCGCATTCGAATAAATCGAACATTACAGAATATTCAAATGAATCAACGGCAACAGTCAGCCGCAAACCATTAGCTGCTCAGCCACAGGATTCATATCAGTCAATTAACAGCCGTTCAGATTTGAAAAAAGAACAGCGTGTGCGCGAAAAAAATACACGTTACTGGGCAAACCAAGATGCAAAAGAAAAAAAAGCGGAAACAAAACGCGCTAAAAAAGAAGAAAAAGAATATCAAAAATATCTGAAAAGCGAGCGTAAACGCCATTTGCAATGGCAAGATGATGATGTAAGAAAGCGTATTAAGAAAAATGAAAAAATCGCCCACAAGGCAATGAGAAAAAAAGCAAAATAAATCATGGATACAGATGATATTTTAAAATTGCTGCTAATAGCGCTGTTCCTTTTACCCGGATTGTTTGGGCGAAAAAAGAAAAAAGAAGAACCCGACCAACCCTATGATACTGAACATTACGAATACGAAGATCCGTTCAAAGATTTCAAAAACTTTGAAAATGATGACAGTTATCAAGAAAATACATTTGAGCCTGCGCCAATTCCAAACCCTATTCTGTCGCAGTCAGTAGATGTAATTCCGCAAGAAGAAGGCTCATCGGTTTTTACAAAAGAACAGATAGAAGCAGCGCTTGCATTAATAGCACAACAGGAAGCAGGCAATGATGAAATATCGAAAAACGAAATAAAAGGCGAAGACGACAGTAGAACAATCAGCGACAATGAATTTTTAATCAATTTTGATTTGCGACAGGCTTTGATTTATTCCGAAATCATTTGTCCTAAATATTTGGGCTGATATTTCATATTGCGATAAGATTAATAAAACGATATATTACAAAAAAATTTTTTATATTTGACAAAATAAATTATCTTTGTAAAAAAAAACTATAGAGTTCCGAGTTGCTCGGGATTCTTTTTTATTCATTTTTTTGAAAATAAAATTTATGGCAACTGTAAATTATGTAACAGAAGAAGGGATGCAACGTTTGCGCAAGGATCTGGAACAATTAAAAAACGTTGAACGTCCTAAAATATCGCAGCAAATAGCCGAAGCGCGCGACAAAGGCGACCTTTCGGAAAATGCAGAATACGATGCGGCAAAAGAAGCTCAGGGACTTTTGGAACTTCGCATTTCTAACCTCGAATCGGTTATCGCAAATTCGCGTATTATTGACGAATCGAAAATTGATACTTCGCAAGTGCAGATTATGACAAAAGTGAAACTTAAAAACATCGCAACAAAGGCGGTGATGGAATATACGCTTGTTGCAGAATCTGAGGCAAATATAAAGGCAGGCAGACTTTCGATAGGCACGCCAATAGCAAAATCATTGCTTGGCAAAAAAGTTGATGATGTTGTAGAAGTACAAGTTCCATCAGGCATCGTAAAATTTAAAATCTTGAATATTTCACGATAAAATTAATAACTATGGCAAGTATTTTTACAAAAATAATAAACGGCGAAATACCCTCATACAAAATTGCCGAAGATGAAAATCACTATGCTTTTCTGGATATAAATCCCGTAGCAAAAGCACACACGCTGGTTGTACCCAAAAAAGAGGTTGATTATATTTTCGACATCAACGATGCCGCACTTGGCGCACTTGTGATTTTTGCAAAACGAGTTGCCAAAGCTATGGAAAAAAGCGTTGAATGTAAGCGAATAGGCATTGCAGTTATAGGGCTTGAAGTTCCCCATGCACACATTCATCTAATTCCTCTAAATAGCGAGTCTGATATTGATTTCAAAAAAGCCAAACTGCAATTGTCGCCCGAAGAATTTAAACAGATAGCCGAAAATATAAGCAAAAACTTTGAATAGTGAATACTAAACATTTACAGTCGCATTAAAAAATAAAACCGACTAAATAATTTTTCCTAATTACCGCCAAAACTGTTTATTCATAATGAACAGCAAAATAAAATTAGCAGCGCCATACAATGTATGATGTTTCCAACCACAGCAAAACGTCATTGCAAGGAAGCTACGAAGCAAGCAATCCAGAAAGTAAATAATAGATACTTTCATACTCCAAAAAAACATTATTTTTGCTTTTTTAACATTCATCTCTGCACACCTTTTGTCCCATAATTTACATTATGTTAAGTTTGAAAACACAAAAGTAATTAAATTTTAATAAATTACAAATTTCCAAAAAAAATTATTTTTTTTTGGAAATTTTCTAATTGCCTGATTATCTACGATAATCTGCTCCCCAAACTTAACATAATGTAAATTATGGGACAAATACACGGTATATTAGTGAAATATAGGAAATTATGACAAAGATACAAAATATATTTGATAATACGCTACGATTAGAACATTTCGGAGATTATTTACTCGAGTCCATGTCATTTGGGCAAGCGTCCGCGACTCATATTATCGAGTCAAAAATTGCAAATTATGAAATTATTAACGAAATGATTCAATTATAAATCAAAAATTATCATGAC
>JAISNL010000036.1 GCA_031276235.1 Prevotellaceae bacterium
GTGAGTGCATTATCCGATAAACGTTGGTAACATGTATTCAACCTCATAATGTTTTGATATAAAGTCCTTAACCAAAGCAGCAGACCAGTTCGCTGTATTGTAACCATGTTGTTCTGGACAATCCAACAATACGTATTGCAACTCATATAGTTGATTTTCCGTCAGTTTACGAGGACGACCGCTACGGGCTTTATCCAATAAACCATGCTGTCATTCTGCATCAAAACGGTTTATCCAATTACGAATCTGTTTGAAGCTTACGTTGTACAATTTTGCCAAGGCGCGACTTGACATACCCATAGATGACTGATAAACAGCATAAATGCGAATGCCCAATTTGTGTTTTGCATCGCCATCTATGATTGCTTTAATTTGTTTGGATGCATAGTTGTTCTCCAATGCTTTTACTTTACGTCCCATAATATTTTTATTTGTTTCTGATGACAAAGATATATATAATATGTGTATTTATTTAAGGAGAATTATATAATAAATTTTAATCATTAATAAATTTCCCTCATTGAAAATCCACTTCCACTAATCCATTTTTATCAAAATACTCATCGCAATAAAGATAATCTGTCAAATAATTTTCGCTGTCCCCATTGATTATGTTTACTATTCATCTAAATTATTTTTTATCAGATTGCAAATTTACTGTTTTTTTATCAATCTTACATTTTCATTTATCAATTTTGATTAGGATGTAACTCTTTTCAGCGTTTCCGACAGTATTTTGCGTATATGGTTCAGTTCCATGATTTTTTTTGTTATCAACGTTGTTTTTTCATAGTCGTTTTCGGCAATGCTGCTGTTGAGTTCTTCTGTGAATTTGCCAATTGTTTGCGAAATCAGTTTTATTTTGTAAACGCTTATTGCCCGTGGAATTGTGTTTTTCAATTCATCTTCTTCGGGCGAAATGTTAGAGCCGAAACGCTTCCATATCTCGCTTAATTCGTATTCGTTTGAAATAATATTTACTGCAAATTCCGAAATGTCTTTGTCTATATTGTTTACGAAGTGTTTTATGGAAAATTCAATATTCTGGTTCAAAAGATTTTCGTATTCGACGAAAATTTTTTTATAACATTCGTTTTGCAGCAAAATTTCATCTTTTTTCAATTCTCCGATTATATATTGAGCAACTGTATCAATACTTCCGTACTGGTTTTCAAACAAAGGATGGCTTCCATGTTTTAGAAGAAAGTAAGTCAATTCCTTTTCCTGTTCATTGCAATTGTCGTCAGTTGCAGGAACGGTATTTATCTGCCGTTTTTTTTCTGTAATCAGCGGTTTTATGTCCTTATATTCTTTGCCGTAGTATTTTTTTGCCCGTTCGCGTTTTATTTCCTGCGCCAGTGTATTTTCGTCGGCATCAAACAGTCGCGCACATTCTTTCAGATAAATCATTCTGGAAATATTGTCGGGAATAACGCTTATTGACTGTATTACGCTTCCTATTATCTGGGCTTTTTTGGCTGGGTCATTATGGCTTTCCGACAGCAAAAGATTGGTTTTGAAAACAATAAAATCCTGTTCGTTTTCGTTCAGAAAAGTTTCTATTTCCAAAACAGAATGTTTGCGTGCAAATGAGTCGGGGTCTTCATTGTCGGGGAAAAGCACTACTTTCACCGTTAATCCTTCTTCGAGCAGAATGTCAATTCCGCGCAATGATGCATGAATGCCTGCCGAATCGCCGTCATACATTACGGTTACTTCGGGCGCAAAACGGCGAATAAGTTTTGCCTGTTCTGCTGTAAGCGATGTTCCGCACGAGGCGGCAACATTGTCTATTCCTGCCTGATACATTGATATTACGTCTGTGTAGCCTTCTACAAGGTAGCATTTTTGTTTTTTAACAATTGCATTTTTTGAAAAATACAAGCCGTACAGCGTTTTGTTTTTTACGTAAACATCCGATTCGGGCGAATTTTTATATTTTGCAATGTTTTTTTCAGCGCTAAGCGTGCGCCCGCCGAATGCAATCACGCGCCCCGTTACCGAATGTATCGGAAAAATGACGCGCCCTGCAAAAAAATCTCCGAGTTCGTCTGTTTGTTCGCGATGGTAACATAATCCTGCTTTCAGCAAAAATTCTTTTTTGTAGCCATCGGCAAGCGCCTGTTTTGAAAACGATGATGACGAACGCATACTGTAGCCAAGTTGAAACAGATTGATTGTGGCTTGCGAAAATCCGCGCTCTTTGAAATAACTCAATCCTATTGCTTGTCCTTCATCTGTTTCCATTAGATTTCCTGTAAATTGACGCTGAGCATAGGCAAGGGCAATCATGATGCTTTCGCGGTCATCGTTTTGGCGTTGTTCGTCTGCGCTCAGTTCGCGTTCATTGACTTCGATTCCGTTTTTTTTAGCAACGTACTTAAGCGCTTCGATATACGAAATATTTTCGTGCAGTTGCACAAAAGTTACGGCATTGCCCGCTTTGCCACAACCAAAACATTTGAATATGCCTTTGGATGGCGAAACAGAAAACGACGGAGTTTTTTCGTCATGAAAAGGGCAGCAGGCAATATAGTTTGCGCCGCGTTTTTTCAACGAAACGAAATCCTGAATAATATCAACAATATCAACAGTATCAAATATTCTATTTATTGTTGTCTGGTCAATCATAACGTGCAAAGGTAAGAAAATAATCTTTACATTTCAATTTGGATTTTGCCAAAAAAGAGATAAACAGTATTGTATTTAAAGTTGCCTGTGTGCAATATATAACAAGCGGGTTGCCTTCAAATGGCAACAAATAATGTCATAATTGTATGATGTTTCCAAAGCGCCAAAATAATATGGTTGCTGTTTTTTCGGTGTTATTACCATGATTTTTTATCAGTCTGCGTGTAAGTGATAAATTTCATGTACTTTTGCTTTCGCTAATATCAGTGTGAAAAAATTATTACTTTTACATTCAAATTTAAAAAATATTTTGGAACGAAACGCAAATAAAATACAGGAACAATACAGCGAAAGAGCCGTACTTGTTGGCGTAATTACCAGCGAGCAAAGCGACTTGCAAACCAAAGAATATCTCGATGAACTGAAGTTTTTGGCGGAAACGGCAGGCGCAGTTACCGTAAAATCGTTTACCCAGCGGCTTGTACGCGCAAATTCTAAAACATTTGTCGGCTCGGGGAAAATATATGAAATTTCGGAATATGTCAACGAAAATAACATTGACCTTGCCATATTTGACGATGAACTTACGCCTTCGCAACTGAAAAATATAGAGAAAATTCTGGATTGTAAAATACTTGACCGCACAAGTCTGATACTTGATATTTTTGCAAAACGGGCGAAAACGGCTTATGCCAAAACACAGGTAGAACTTGCGCAATATCAATATTTACTTCCGCGCCTTACCCGAATGTGGACTCATCTCGAACGACAGCGTGGCGGCGGAATAGGAAGATACGGACCGGGCGAAACGCAGCTCGAATCTGACCGAAGAATTATTCTCGAACGCATATCAAAACTAAAAGAACAGCTAAACAAAATTGACAAACAAATGGTTTCACAGCGCGGAAATCGCGGCAGTCTGGTTCGTCTTGCACTTGTTGGCTACACAAACGTAGGAAAATCAACCCTAATGACATTGCTAAGCAAATCCGAAGTGTTTGCCGAAAATAAACTGTTTGCCACACTTGATACTACAGTGCGTAAAGTGGTTATCGAAAATCTGCCGTTTTTGCTGTCTGATACTGTTGGATTCATTCGCAAACTGCCTGCACAATTGATAGAATCGTTCAAGTCAACACTTGACGAAGTGCGCGAAGCCGATGTGCTGATTCATGTTGTTGATATTTCTCATCCCAACTGTGAAGAGCAAATAAACGTTGTAAAACAAACTCTGTTTGATATAGAAGCGGCAAATAAACCTGTATTTTTAGTATTCAACAAAATAGACGCATATACTTTTATTGAAAAGGCAGCAGACGACCTGACGCCGCCAACACCCGAAAACTGTTCGCTTGAACAGTTAATGAAAAGTTGGATAGCCAAAGAAAACGCTCCGTGTATATTTATTTCGGCAAAAAACAAAACCAATATCAATAAATTGCGCAACGATATTTACAAAATTGTTGCCGAAATACACGCAGGGCGTTATCCTTTCAACAATTTTCTGTATTGATGTAACTGCCTTTATAACAACTCAAAAAATCAAGCGTTTCAACAAAGACAAATGCACAGTTTGGGCTTTGCAGAAACCATGCGGTAAAAAATATTTTTCGCTTTAACATTGCAGTAGTTGATTTTTTTACTACTTTTATGCAATAAATTAATAAATTATAAACAATTATGCTTATAAAAACTTACGGCAGCGCTTTTTATGGCATCAATGCAACAACAATTACAATAGAAGTAAGCGTTTCGCAGGGAATAAATTTTCATCTTGTCGGATTGCCCGACAGCGCCGTGAAAGAAAGCCAGCAGCGCATTTCCACCGCTTTGATTGCAAACGGCTATAAAATGCCGGGCAAAAAAGTTGTTATCAACATGGCGCCTGCTGATATTCGCAAAGAAGGCTCGGCTTACGATTTGCCTTTGGCTATAGGTATTTTAGCCGCATCCGAGCAAATAGAATCAAAAGATTTGGAACGTTACGTAATAATGGGCGAACTGTCGCTCGATGGCGCTCTGCGACCGATAAAAGGCGCATTGCCTATCGCAATACAAGCCCGCGCCGAAGGTTTCAAAGGCTTTATTGTGCCTAAGGAAAACGCGCGCGAAGCCGCCGTGGTAGATTCGCTCGAAGTGTACGGCGTTGAAACATTAAAAGAAGTTACAGATTTTATCAACGGTGTAAATACTGTTGCCCCTACAATAATAAATACCCGCGAAGATTTTTTTTCAAATACCCGAAAATACGATGTTGATTTTTGCGATGTTAAAGGTCAGGAAAACGTGAAACGCGCTCTCGAAATTGCCGCATCTGGAGGACACAATGTAATTATGATAGGAGCGCCCGGTTCTGGAAAATCCATGCTGGCAAAACGTCTGCCTTCCATTCTTCCCCCGCTTAATCTGCGCGAAGCGCTGGAAACAACAAAAATACATTCGGTAGCAGGACGAATTGACAGAAATACAGGCTTGCTGACAATACGCCCCTTTCGATCGCCGCACCATACAATTTCGGATGTAGCGCTTGTGGGCGGAGGAACTTATCCTCAACCCGGCGAAATATCGCTGGCGCACAACGGAGTGCTTTTCCTTGACGAACTTCCAGAATTTAAACGAACAGTGCTGGAAGTGATGCGACAACCGCTCGAAGACAGAAAAATTGTTATTTCCCGCGCAAAATTATCAATTGAATATCCCGCAAACTTCATGCTTATTGCAGCAATGAACCCGTGTCCATGCGGCTTTTACAATCATCCCGAAAAGCAATGCCTGTGCGCGCCGGGAGCAGTGCAAAAATATTTAAGCAGAATTTCAGGACCATTACTCGACCGCATTGATATCCATATTGAAGTTGTGCCAGTGCCGTTTGAAAAACTTTCGGATATGAGCAAAGGAGAAACAAGCGAACAGGTTCGCGAAAGAGTAATAAAAGCGCGTAAAATTCAGGAAGAACGGTTTGCAGGAGTCAAAACAGTGCATTGCAATGCAATGATGACTGCTCAACTGCAAAAAAAATTCTGCGCTTTGGACGCTGAAAGTGAAAAAGTGCTGAAAGAAGCCATGCAAAGACTTGGACTTTCGGCTCGCGCTTACGACAGAATACTGAAAGTATCGCGTACAATTGCCGACCTCGAAACAAAACCCAACATTGAATGGCAGCATGTTGCCGAAGCCATTCAGTATCGAAGTTTAGACCGCGACGGCTGGGCGGGATAATTATTTTGTTGACAGCAGCCAATAAAACAGGCAAAGGAAAAGCAAACAAAGTGCAGTACTGACGCCTGACAAATCAACCATGCAGAGCGTCAGCGAAGCAATCCAGAATGTTTATTATTATTTTTTCATTTGTTTTTATTTATGTATTATATGGTTTTCTGGATTGCTTCGTCATTGCAAACCCGAAGGGCGCAGCAACCAATCCTTAATCCGATACATATATGCAAACTCACAAATTTATACCGCAAAAAGCACAGCCATAAATTTCTGTTGAGACGGAAATAAATTTTCTCTTCGACAGACGTAAATTTTTGTTTCGATAGAAATTTACGCGCGTCTCGATAAAAAAATTTTTTTGTCTCGATAAAAATTTTCGTGCGTCTCGACAGAAATTTATGGCTGTCGAAGAGAAAAAAATAGGGCGTAGATATTAATACAGGGGCAAACCTCCGTGTTCGCAATGACGCACCAAGACGCAGCGCGTCATTGCGAGGAACGCAGCGACAAAGCAATCCTTAATTATTATTATGCTTTTCATTACTGTAATGATGACGGCATTTGCTGACAGTCTGTAAAAACAAAGCAATCTTTCTCAAAATCGCTTACATCAACAGCCTTGTCAAAAAAAGCATAAACGCTTGACCCCGAACCTGACATCGACGCATAAATCGCTCCGCGCGAATAAAGACTTTCCTTTATCGTTTTTATTTGCGGAAACCTTGCAAATACCGAATATTCAAAATCATTTACCAAAAAATATTTCCATTCGCCAACAGGCATAGCCATAATTTCTGATAATCTGATTTTTGGCTTTTGCGGTTTTATGCCCGCATAGGCATTTGCCGTACCAACAAACACTTGCGGCTTTATCAGCGCAAAATAATATCCGCTTAAATCTGCATCTATATCATTCAGTATTTCTCCTCGCCCGCTTGCCATCTGCGGTTTGTTTTTTATGAAAAATGCACAGTCGCTGCCAAGCGCGGCTGCATATTGCATCAGCCTGTTATCGCTTATGCAGAGGTCAAACATTTTATTGAGAAGCATCAGCGTATTTGCAGCATCCGCCGAGCCGCCGCCCAAACCTGCTCCAAATGGAATATTTTTGTGCAGAAAAATATCAACCTCAGGCAGATGAAAATCTTTTTTCAGTAAATTCAGCGCTTTTATACACAAGTTATTATTTGTACTGTCATTTATTATAAGTCCCGAATTGAAAAGATTGGAAACATTATTTTGCGATTTTACTATTTCGAGAATATCATACAGTTTTACAGGATAAAAAACGGTTTCAATATTATGAAAACCATCATTGCGCTTTTCTAAAACATTAAGCCCGAGATTTATTTTTGCATTTGGAAAAACAACCATACACTTATAAAATTCAATAATTTTTACAAAGATGCAAAAAAAATCAAAACTCCTGTTTACAAAAACAAAAAAGGCAGGAACATCCCGCCTTTTCTGAAAATCTTTTAGTAAAAATTAGAATTTTATTCCAATCCCGAATGAAAGTCCGAATGTTGATGATTTATCTACATCGCTAAATCCTTTTGCGTAATATACGGCAGGTTCAAGGAATACATTGTCCGAAATAAAAATATCATATCCAATTTCTAATCCAACGTAATTTGCCAAATCAACATCTTTTACTTTTTGACCCGCATATCCAACTTGTCCGTAAGCCGTTTTTACAAAATAATATCTTGCACCAAGACCAAAATTAAAGCCTGATCGCGATTCACTATCAGACCATTTGCTGTAAGCAAAACCAACTTGCCCTACTAAAGCTAGATTGTCAATAACAAAATAACCGACAGCAGCATTTAATTCAAATTGAGTTAAATGCTGATCTTCTTCGGACGCATAACTAAAATCAAGTCCTGTAACTCTTGCAAGAGAAATTGTTGTTCCTTTTGCAATTTGAGCGTTTGCTGTTGCAATACTCAGCATTGCAATTAATGTAATTAGTAAAATTTTCTTCATACTCTTTTGTTTTTTAATTAATTTAAACATTATTTTTTTATAAATATTTGGCAAAATTAAACAGTTTTTTGAAAACCACAAAATTTTGTGAAGAAAAATCATGACATTTTTTATTTTTACAATATTTATCTTTGATTTTCTGGTTATTATAAAAGAAAGAGAAATGTTAAAAAAATAAATTTGCTGCTTGCGCGGATAAAAAGAAAAGAGAAAAGTTGAAAATAATAATAAACATTCTGGATTGCTTTGTCGCTGCGTTCCTCGCAATGACGCAGTGCATTGTGTGAGGCTGTATAAAAAGCACGCAGATGACGCACATCGGACAGATTTTCGCAGATTTCAGTATGCACATGATTTCTATTTGTCGTTGATTCTGAATGCAGTAAAAATCTGCGTTCATCCGTAAAATATGTGTTATCTGCGTGCTAAAGACTTTTGATACACGCCTCATTCTTTTTCCTTACTTTAGTTGCATATTGAACTGAAAGATTGTTATTTTATTTTGCTTGTAACTGGATATTTCAAATTTGAAAAATCAGACAGCGATATGTAAACTTTACCTATTCGCAAAGGCATTTCGGCATACAGCGGAATATGATTTTTATCGTTGCTTATAAACAGCGACATTTCGGGTTCGCTTGCAAATGTTTCGCTTTCCAGCAACTGTACAATAATTTCAATGGCATTAAATTTTCCTGCCTTGGTTTTTATGGTTTTTGTTCCTGCGCAGCGTACATTCATGGTTTTTAAAATATCATCCAATGCAAATGTTACCAGAAGATTGGAATTTGTATTTATAGAATTGAAATCCATATTGCGCAGGAAATATATGAACGAAATAAAATCAAAGGTACAGCCTTTCAATTCTGTTGAATATTCTCGTTCTGGACTTTTTTTACGCTGTTTTTTTCCTGATAGATTACTGTTTTTCCAGTCAAAGTGCATTGTGCTTTTTTTTGTATATTTTCCTTCGTGAGTATCCTGATAAAAATAAGAAGGTTTCATATTTTCTGCATTAAATTTGCTTTGAAAATAATCGCGCACTTTGAAAAATGCATCAAAAAAGCCGTATGTTTTTATGTTTACCGATGAAACGAAATGTATTTGATTGTTATAATCTTCTTTCGACAGTTTCAAAGTAGCTTCGCCTACTCCTGTATTCACAAGTCCCCATTTGTAGTTTGCTTCAAGAGTTATTGATTCTCCATTTTGAAAAGCAAAATTTGCGGGATTTTTCATATTTTCGCAATCGTTGAACGATGTAACTTGCGCAGATACTGCAGTAGCTGTAAATAAACCTGTCAATACTAAAAATTTTTTTATATTCATATATTTAACTTATTGCGCTGTAATCAACCTGTTTTTTGAAATTTTTTTCTAAATTTTTGCGAAGTAACGAATTTTTTTTCAATTCAAGCGAATTATCTTCATTTAAAATGTCAAAAGCTATGTTCCTTACATATTCTAAAAGTTTACCATCTTTTGCAAGATTTGATATTTTCAGATTAAACGGCAAGCCGCTTTGTTGTGTCCCTTCTATATCGCCCGGTCCTCTCAACCGCAAATCTTCTTCGGCAATTTCGAATCCGTTGTTTGTTTTCACCATCAGTTGCAAGCGCTTGCGAGCTTCGGTTGTCAATTTCACATCGCTCATCAAAAAACAGTATGACTGTTCGGCTCCTCGCCCAACGCGTCCGCGCAACTGATGAAGTTGAGAAAGTCCGAAACGTTCGGCGCTCTCAATCACCATAACGCTTGCATTAGGTACGTTAACGCCAACTTCAATCACCGATGTTGCAACAAGAATATGCGCTTTGCCTGATGCAAAATAATTCATGGCGAAATCTTTTTCATTGGTTTTCATTTTTCCGTGTACAACGCAGGTAACGTATTCGGGAGGCGGAAATGCCTGCGTTATTGCAAAATATCCGTCTTCTAGATTTTTATAATCCATTTTTTCCGATTCTTTTATCAACGGATAAACAACATAAATCTGGCGTCCCAAGTTGATTTGTCTGCGTATAAAGCCGAACAGTTGTAAACGTTTGGTGTCTAAAAGATGCACTGTTTTTACGTTTTTTCGCCCCGGCGGTAATTCATCAATTACAGATATGTCCAAATCGCCATAAAGTGTCATTGCCAAAGTGCGCGGAATAGGAGTTGCCGTCATCACCAAAACATGAGGCGACACTGCATTTTTATAACGAAGTTTGGCTCGCTGTTCTACGCCAAAACGATGTTGCTCGTCAATAACAACAAAGCCGAGATTGTCGAACTTTACAGTTTCTTCAATCAGTGCATGAGTTCCAACAAGTATCTTTGTTTTGCCCGATATTAAATCAGCATCAATCAGTTTGCGTTCTGATTTTTTTGTTGAACCTGTAAGCAGTCTTACATTAATATCTATTCCTTTTAACATTTCACTGATTGTTTGATAATGTTGACCTGCAAGAATTTCCGTAGGCGCCATTATGCAGGTTTGAAATCCGTTATCAATAGCTATAAGCATACAAATCAACGCTACCAGCGTTTTTCCGCTGCCTACATCTCCTTGTAGCAGTCTGTTCATTTGTTTGCCTGTTGCAAAATCTTTACGTATTTCTTTTATCACCCGTTTTTGGGCATTTGTAAGTTCAAACGGAAGATTATTTTTGTAAAAATTATTGAAATTACAGCCTATTTTTGGAAATATAAATCCGCCGTTTTTTTGCAATCTGTTGAGTCTCTGAAGCAGCAACGAAAGCTGAATGTAAAAAAGTTCTTCAAATTTAAGCCTGTATTGAGATTTTTCAAGCAATTCGGGGCTTTGTGGAAAATGAATATTGAGC
This sequence comes from Prevotellaceae bacterium, assembly GCA_031276235.1. Taxonomy (GTDB): domain Bacteria; phylum Bacteroidota; class Bacteroidia; order Bacteroidales; family UBA932; genus JAIRKV01. The sequence continues at coordinate 10,665 of JAISNL010000036.1, forward strand.
AAAGCATCTTTCAATGCAATCAGTTTATATTGATAAATAATATATTCGGGCAATGTTTCGTCAATTTGATTGTAACAAAGAGTGAGCAAAGCGCTTTGAAATCGGTTAAATGCCTTTGTTCCGAGAAAATTATTTTTCAACACTTCCGTACTGCTGTAAAGAGCTTGAATATTTGAATTTATCTGATTGTTTTCGTCGTTTACGGTTTCAGTTTCGGGATGTATTATGTTTATTTTCCCGTTGAAAACATTTGGTTTGCCGAAAAAAACATATTCGGTATTCGCTTTCAATTTGTTTTTAATCCATTTTATTCCCTTGAAAAACACAAGCTGTATTTCGCCCGAATCGTCGGCTGCATAAGCTATCAGACGTTTATTGCTTGGCGTTTCCACATTTTCGAGGCGGATAATTTTACCTTTAAATTGAATATACGGTAAATCTTCGGTAATTTCGTTGATTTTATAAAATTTTGTACGGTCAATATAACGATAGGGAAAAGTATAAAGCATATCTTTGAAAGTGCTTATATTCAATTCATTTTTTAATATATCCGCACGTTTTGGACCAACTCCGACAAGAAACTTTATTTCGGTTTCCAAAATCATATTATCATTTGATAAACAGTTCTCCACAGTCAAATCCAATTATTTAACAACTACAATTGTTTTGCCTAATGTTTCAATTGTTTCGCCCACTCGAATTTTTGCCCGCTTACGGGTTTCTGTTTCGCCGTTGCGTTTTACTTTACGGTCTGCAACAAGCATTTTGGCTTCGCCTCCCGACATTGCAATTTTTACACGTTTAAGCAATTGTATCAATTCTATATAGTCGCCATTCTGTAATTTAAATTCTATCACTATTTTGTTTTTTTGCAAAGGTAATAAAAAAGAATTAACCGTCTGTTATTGAATTAATGATTTGAATACTTAAAAAGTTAGGTTATTCACTGTAATTTAAAATCAGAAACCTTTGCAAAGCGCATATATAAACACACATTTCTCATAAGTGATGAAAAATAAACAGAATATAACAGCCCTAATATTGAACAAACGATGATAAAACCTGATTTCCACTCTATTCAAAAAAACAAAACGACATCGGTGAATGAGGTAATGATTGTTGATTTATTGCGGATAAGTGGTAGTTTTGTAGATAAAATGAGGTTTGACTGTTATGCCTTATTTATTTTGCATCACTTAAAAATTTGCTTGTGATAAAGAATGAGCGACTCGCTCTCGATAATGATGGAAGCGAGATGACAGTTGAAAATATCGCTGCTCTCTATTCTTAAAATATAATTTTCAAACTGGCATCAGTATTGCTATTGGCGAAGAAAATTATCTATTCTCATTTTTGTATTGTCGGGCAAGTCGGAACTGTAAATTTTGTAGCGCGATACATTCATTTCTTTAAACCATTTTTCTATTACATATTTCAGCACATCTTCATTTGTTTTATTCGCGTCATCGCTTATTTCCAAAACAAGTATTTCCAGTCTGTTGAGATTGTCGCAGGCTTTTATAAGTCCGAAATCGGTCTTATCTATTTGTTGCATCCAGTTTGTTGGCGAGTTGACTTTTTTTACATTTTCTTTAAGCAAATAAGAATATCTGTTGCCATTATTAAAATATGTATTTTTATGATATATATAACCATCCGTAAGTATAATTAATATGTTACGATAGTTTGTATCTCTTTCTATGCAATAATCTTCTATGTCGTCTTTGAAAAAACGCCAAATATCACTGCCGGGATAATCAGTTGTTTTTGCCTGATTGTAGATTTTGGAAATGTTTTTAGCAAAAAGTTCTGTAATAGCATCATATACTTCTTTTTTCTGCTTATTATCCATCGTTGAGCAGTCTATTTTAAGCTGTTTTGCTATATCATTGATTGCTACATCTTGCGGGAGAGGATAAAAAAGTACTTTTATTTTGCCTTTTGCTCTCCAAGCATTACGCTTTTCCATATCTTTTTTGAAATATTCGGTTATGGATTTTATTATTTCCTTATCACGCTCTACATGCGAAGGCGTTGCAGGCTGTATAATTCTGTCGGATAAATCCAGCAATATGGAAATATTCAACTGTTTCGGTTGTGGGTTTGTATCTTTTTTTTGTGCATTACAGCTACTTATAATTAGCAGCGATAGAATAGTGTATGTTAATATTTTTTTCATAATTATATTTGGGGTTCAAAATTATCTTTTATGTCATTTATAAAATTATTCAGTATGTCGGTACATTCTCTTAGTTCTGTTGATGTTTTACCTGAGCCTTTCATATATCCTATCCAGCCTGCAAAAAATTCGTTTATACCTTCTTTCACATCGGAGAAGTGTATTATTACTCCCTGCAAGTCCTGTTTAAGTTTATTTATTTTGCCAACAATTATATTTCTTTGCGGTTCTAATTCATTTACTTTTCTTTTTAGTTCTTTACATTCCATTTTATAATCAGATATTTTGTCTTCTCTTGTTTTTATTGCATATTTTACTCTGTCCAATTTGGCATATTCGTTCATTATAAAATCAAATACAAATCCCCAAATTAAATAAACTACAAATCCTGCAAATATTATAAGCCAAAAATTTACTTGCTGAAAAGCCATTGAAACAGTCATGTCTGGCATATATTCAAAACTGCCTTCTTTTTTAACATTATATATTTTCTCTACTATTTCATATCCTAATATTGCATCGAAAATAAATGTTGTCGAAATAAGTCCTGCAATTTTGAAATAATTGACAACTTTTTTCTGTTCCTGAAATTTATGAATAAGGTAACCTAAACCCAAAAATACGGCAGGAATAGTCAAAATTAATATTAATTCGGAAAGTCCATCGCTAAAAGCTTTCGTTAAAGCCTGCGAATCAAATATTGCCTGTGCTATATTTAATTCATCAGGCGTAAAATTTTTGAAGAAAGCAGAATATGCAGCAGAACTGTAAAATATAAAAAGATATATGGTAAGAAAAATTATTATAACCGCGCCTATCCAAAAACTTGCTTTCACAAATTTATCTCCTGTTATTTGATTTGGATTTCGTTTTATATCATCTATTTCATGTTTTAATTTTTCGATTTTGTCTTCTTCGTGTTTTAATTTTTCTAATTCATTATGTATTTTTATGTCAATATTTTTCTCTTGCGCTTCCAAATCGCATATATTACCTGCTATTGCAAGTTTTCTTTCTTGTTGTAAAGCATCGTTTTTTGCAATGATTTTCATCTGATGCGTATATGCAGCCTGTAAACAAGGTTTCAATGCAGCCAGCGAACCATCAGACTGTCCTGCCTTCTGCATGCCCAATGCTTGGAAACTTATTTTAGGCGATACAGTTGGAGCCGCAACAGTTTGTGTGTTTGTGTCTGCGTGTTTTGTATCAAATATTTTGCGAAGCATTCCCATGAGTTATAAGTTATTAATGGTTTTCAATACATCGTTAATATTTTTACCTGCTTTAGCCTGCTCCAGCAAAAAATTAGAAATTTCGTCAACATATTCTTCCAAAAAGCCAAGTCGTTTGCAGGCGCTGTTCATACTTTGTATTTCTCTGTCGTCAAGCACGCCATCCGCCCAAGCCATTCGCGCCAGATCAAATAAATGTTCAATTTTTTCATCATCATTTAATAAATCTGCCGAAACAAAATTATTTGGCGATAAGATAGCATTTTGAATATCTTGCTCCGATATTCCCTTTTCTTTACCAATTTGGTACAGTAATTCCAATTCTTTGGGATGTACTTCCGTATCGGATATTATCATTTGATACAATCCCAAAAAATGCCCTTTAATTTTTTCATCCATCATTTTTTGTTTTTATTTTTTACATGCCTACTCTTTTCGATTTTCGATTACTCGCCTGTTCGCTTGTTTAAGGTGGTTTGCAGGATTATTTCCATCGATTGCCCTATATTTTTAATTTGAAATACGCACATAAAAAAAGCGCGGACAAACTCTTATATTTTATTCGCTTTTCGAGGTCTTCAACTACCTAAATCCAACAAATTTCAATGAGTGATGTCCACGCCGGAAATGGCGTGAACGTCATCGCTTTATTCTGTTGGATTCTTGAAATTGTTGAAGTTTCGAAAAGCCAGAACACAAGCTAAACGCTTTTTCCAATCTTAAAATGTGCGTACTGTTTGCCTGTTTTTAATCCATAAGCATACAGCATTTGCATTTTCAACCGCAAAGTTATAACATAATTTTACAATGATGCAAACTTTTATTAAAAAATTTTGATAATGTCATACATTGGCGCTGTTCCCAAAACAGTTGAAAGTTGAAAATGCAGAGGCGAAAAATTTTTCGCCCGAAAATAATGAATAAACAAATAATCTGGATTGCTTCGTAACTTCGCTCCTTGCAATGACGTCATTAATCGGAAAGCAAGAATAGTGAGTGAAAGATGTCGTAATTGTTGGTTTATTGTATCAGATGTGATTGTTTTGTAGAGAAAATGAGGTTTGTTTATTACATTTGATTTATTTTGCATCACTTAAAAGCGTATATTGTATGATATTATCAATTTGTAGGACTCCTGATGCAAAATAAAAACAGAATGTCAAATCGCCCGAGTCGCTGAGGCAAAAGAAAAAAGAAATGTTAAATCGCCCGAGTCGCTGGGACAAAAGAAAAAAAGAATGTTAAATCGCCCGAGTCGCTGAGGCAAAAGAAAAAAAGAATTATGAATAATCAAATAATAAATCGCAATATTTGCATAAATTGCTTTGCAGATGCGCATCTCTCGCATCATACAATTGTAGATATTATAAAAAAACGAATAGACTGTTTAAGTCCAGTCTATTCATTTTTATATATTTAATAAGGTTTAATATATTTTGCCGTACGTAAAAGGAATGTTATGACAAAAATCCTAACAGCACACCGGCTGCAACGGCGCTTCCTATAACGCCTGCAACATTTGGTCCCATAGCATGCATCAACAAGTGATTTGTTGGGTCATAATGTCGTCCAACTTCCTGAGATACTCTCGCTGAATCGGGGACGGCAGAAACTCCTGCATTGCCTATAAGCGGATTCATTTTATTGCCTTCTTTTAAAAACAGATTAAAGAATTTCACAAACAAAACTCCTCCCATTGTAGCAACAACAAACGAAGCGGCTCCCAGTCCGAATATTCCCAGCGAATGCCAATTCAAAAAGTTTGTTGCCTGCGTTGAGGCTCCTACGGTTAAACCAATCAATATTGTGCATATATCGATGATTGGTCCTCTTGCTGTTTCTGCCAGACGGCGCGTAACGCCACTTTCTTTAAGCAAATTGCCGAAAAACAACATTCCAAGCAAAGGCAATCCCGATGGTACAATAAATGCTGTAAGTAGAAATCCTACAATTGGAAACAATATTTTTTCGTTAGATGAAACTACTCTCGGAGGTTTCATTCTTATCAGGCGTTCTTTATGGTTTGTAAATAATTTCATAACAGGAGGCTGAATTACGGGAACCAGCGCCATATACGAATATGCGGCTATTGCAATTGCTCCCATCATGTCGGGGGCAAGTCGGGATGAAAGAAATATTGCGGTAGGTCCATCTGCGCCGCCGATAATTCCTATTGCTCCGGCTTGATTTGGATCGAATCCAACAGCTAATGCCGTGGTATATGCTGCAAAAATTCCCAATTGGGCTGCAGCGCCAATCAGCAATAATTTGGGATTGGATATGAGAGTAGAAAAGTCGGTCATTGCTCCTATACCCAAAAATATTAGCGGAGGATACCATCCGTTTTTTACTCCGTGATACAAAATATTAAGCACTGAACCTTCTTCGTAAATTCCTATTTTCAACGAGGCAAGATGCGGAATATTGCCTACAAGAATACCAAAGCCTATGGGTAAAAGCAGCATTGGCTCCCAATTTTTTTTAACCGCCATATAGATAAACGCCAAACCGAATATAATCATAACTAAATGACCTGCAGTTGCGGTTGCAATACCTGTATAACTCCAAAAATTGCTTAGGTTTTCAAATAAAAAGCTAAAAAATCCTGTTCCCTGTTCCATATCAACTTATAACTATTAAGTCGGCTCCTTCGAGAACAGAGTCGCCTTTATTTGCTTTAATTTCAGTAACTTTTCCATCGCTTTCTGCGTTAATGCTATTTTCCATTTTCATGGCTTCAAGCACAAAAAGCTTTTGTCCCGTTTTCACGGAATCTCCAACTTTTACACAAACCTCAATAATAACTCCCGGAAGCGGTGATTTAATTATGCTTGTTCCGCTTGTCTGGGCGGTTTGTGCCACTTTTACCGGCGCAGTAGCCGATACTGTCGCCGCCGCAGTCGGTTTTGCTGTTATTAATTTGTGTATCACAGGCGCAGTTTGCCGTATTGGCTTGTCAATTTCGACATTATACATTGTGCCGTTTACCTCTACGCTGGCATGAGTATCTTCTATACTTTCAATGGTAACATTATACTCGCTGCCGTTTATTTTCATTTTAAATTCTTTCATTATTTGTATAATTTTATTTGTTTCTTTTTCTAATTTCCGGTGTTTGACGTAATGACTGTATCTTTGAATTCCACGGCGAATATATTTTATCTTCGCGTTCTATTGTTATAACCATATCTTCTATATCATGTATGTCATCCTGATACAGTTTCAAGGCTAATGCTATTGCGGCATAAATATCGCCTGTTTCTTCGCCTGCATGTTCTACCAAGTCAATATCAATTCCCTGTGCTTCGGCTGCTTTTTTTCTGCTTGTTTTGATGTGAAATTTTGCAAGTTGCTTGAAACACAGAAATAATAATATCAACACGCTAAATACTACTGTCATTGCCGTTACTGATATTACAGCGCCAAAAGGGTCTCGCTTGCCGAGTTTTTCGGCTGCGCTTTCCAGTTCATACAGTTTATTTTGCAGGCGCGGAGTTATCGTATCCGATTCTTTCCATTCTTCGTTATCGTTTTTTGCGTAACTTACGTTTGCTGCAAGCGGTGGATATTTCACCTGTTCAATAAGCGTTTTGCCATCATTGCTGTATAGAGCAAGATAGCCTCCGTCTGCACTCAATTTGAAATTTGTGTAAAGAGGTCCGTGATAATCGATACCATCTGCCCATATCAGCAGATATTGATGCGGAGGTATGTTTGTTGATACATCTCCCTGCGGGATTCTGTATTTCTTCGGATTGTTTATATCATCCGTTACGTAACAGCCTCCGATATTAACAGTTCCGTAAGTAGGATTATATATTTCAATCCAACTGCTGTGAGCGCCATAATCATCAACAATGTTTCCTGTGTTGTTCGGAAGCAATTCATTCAAGCGCAAGTCGAATGTATTTTGAGCATAAGATACAAACGACAATAATGTTAGCGTTAACAGAAATAATCCTTTTTTAATTTTTTTCATCTTCATTAAAATTACAGTGGTAAATTATCGTGCTTTTTGGGAGGATTGGTCAATTTTTTTGTTGCAAGCTGTTTTAATGCGCGAATAATGCGGAAGCGTGTATTTCGCGGTTCTATAACATCATCAATGTAGCCGTAACGCGCTGCATTATACGGATTGGCGAATGCTTTGCGATATTCGTCTTCTTTTTGTGCGGCAAGCGCTTTCGGGTCTTCTGCTTCTTTAACTTCTTTACTGAATAAAACTTCTATTGCTCCCGATGGTCCCATAACTGCAATTTCTGCCGTAGGCCATGCATAATTAATATCGCCGCGAAGATGTTTTGAACTCATCACGCAGTATGCTCCGCCGTATGATTTTCGCAAGGTAACCGTAATTTTGGGAACAGTAGCTTCGCCATAGGCATAAAGAAGTTTTGCTCCATGAAGGATTACTGCTCCGTATTCCTGTCCTGTTCCCGGTAAAAATCCGGGAACATCAACCAAAGTAACAATAGGAATATTGAAGGCATCGCAGAAACGCACAAAACGCGCTCCTTTGCGCGATGCATTAATGTCAAGCACTCCTGCTAAAACTTTGGGCTGATTTGCAACAATGCCTACAGAAATGCCGTTGAAACGTGCAAATCCTGTAATTATGTTTGCTGCAAAATTCTTTTGTACATCAAGAAATTCGCCATTATCTACTATTGCTCCTATTACTTCGTACATGTCGTAAGGTTTGTTCGGATTGTCCGGTATTATGTCGTTAAGAGAATCTTCCAGTCGGTTGATAGCGTCTTCGCATAATACGGGTGGTGTTTCTTCCATATTGTTTTGTGGAAGAAAACTTAAAAGTTTTTTAATAAGTTCAATTCCTTCCTCTTCGCTGTCAACGGCAAAATGGGCGACTCCTGATTTTGCGGTATGTACGCTTGCGCCGCCAAGCTGTTCTTGAGTAACATCTTCTCCTGTAACGGTTTTTACTACTTTTGGACCTGTAAGAAACATATAACTTGTTCCTTTTGTCATAATCGTAAAATCGGTAAGCGCCGGAGAATAAACTGCTCCGCCTGCGCAGGGTCCGAATATTCCTGATATTTGTGGAATAACGCCTGATGCCAATATATTGCGTTGAAATATTTCGGCATAGCCGGCAAGTGCGTTTATACCTTCCTGAATACGGGCGCCTCCCGAGTCGTTAAGTCCGATAACCGGCGCGCCCATTTTCATAGCCTGATCCATCACTTTGCAAATTTTTAATGCGAGAGTTTCTGACAGAGAGCCTCCAAAGACTGTAAAATCTTGGGCATAAACGTAAACAAGCCGTCCGCCTATTGTTCCGTAGCCTGTAACAACGCCGTCGCCAAGAAAATGCTCTTTGTCTATGCCAAAGTTTACGCAACGATGTTGCACAAACATGTCAAATTCTTCAAAACTGCTTTCGTCAAGCAACATTGCAATACGTTCGCGAGCTGTATATTTTCCTTTTTGATGTTGAGAGTCGATACGTTTTTGTCCGCCTCCAAGTCGTGATTTCTCACGCAGTTCTATCAATTCTTTAACTTTTTCTAATTGATTACTCATATCTTATATATTTTATTTTAAGTGAATATGTCTGTTATTACTCTTTGTTTTTTGGTTGCTGACAAAGTTCGGTAAGTACTCCGATTGTAGATTTTGGATGAAGAAAAGCTATTTCCAAACCTTCTGCTCCTTTGCGCGGAGCTTTATCTATAAGTTGTATGCCTTTTTCGGCTGCTTCGTCAAGCGATTTTTGCACATCATCAACGGTAAATGCAATATGATGAATGCCTTCGCCGCGTTTTTCGATAAATTTTGCGATTGTGCTTTCGGGGCTTGTCGGTTCAAGTAATTCTATTTTTGTCTGTCCTGCTTTGAAGAACGCAGTTTTTACTTTTTGGTCGGCTACTTCTTCAACGGCATAGCATTTGAAACCTAAAATTTGTTCATAATAAGGAATAGCCTGTTCTAATGATTTAACGGCGATTCCAAGATGTTCGATGTGTGAAATATTCATTTTTATTCTGATTTTTTAATTAATAATTTGCAAAAAAATATTCTGCAAAGGTAATTATTATAATATATTTGCCAAAATATTTGTGATGAAATCCATGAATTATTGAACGAAAATTTGCATATTTTAAAAATTTCAATCCTTTGTCTAAAAATTACGAATATTCCGTTTTGCCAAGCAATATTATGATTTATTTTGCTTTTATAATACTGATGTTTAATAAAATAAATTTTCCATCAGGTTTAACAGTTTTTTAATTCATAATTAGTTTATACCTTTGAAGCCGAAAAAAACAAAACAATGAAAAAAATATTTATACTTTTTATCGCAATGTTTTTTGTGCTTCAACATAAAACACAAGCACAAAATAATACGGCAATAGCCGAAAAAATTGATAGCCTTATTCCTGTTGTAATGAATGATTGGAAAATTCCCGGAATGGCAATTGCAATCATAAAAGACAATAACGTAATATTAAAAAAGGGATTCGGAACAAAATCTCCCGAAAAGTTTTTACCTGTTGACGAAAATACGGTTTTTCAAATCGGTTCGGTATCAAAATCGTTCACGGCAGCGCTGATTGCAATGCTTGTTGACGAAGGAAAATTAAAATGGAGCGACAAGATTATTGACCATCTGCCAGACTTTAAGATGTATGATTCGCTTGCCACAAAATCTATACAGGTTCGCGATATTATGACGCATCGCAGCGGCTTGCGCGGACAGGCGGGAACTTATATCCCAAACATGGGCTACGACAGAGATGACATATACGGTTTGTTGAAATACATCAAACCCAGTACAGAATTGCGTTCGACTTATGCCTACAACAATCTGACTTTTATAATAGCCGCAAAACTTATTGAAAAATATACAGGTAAATCGTGGGAAGAAAACATCCGTGAACGCATTTTTGAACCGCTGGGAATGACAGGTTCATCTGTTAACGAAGAAGGATTTTTGAACAGTGAAAATCGAAGCATGTCGTGCGAATTTGAATACAGCAACGGAATAAAAAACAATTGGCTTTATGATGATGACCGCGCTCTGTTTTGGCTTACAGTGATTGGTCCGGCAGGTTCAGTAAACTCAACGGCAACAGATTTGATTAAATGGTCGCAGTTTCACCTCAATAAAGGCAAAGTTGACGGTAAAGAAATAATTTCCGAAAAAAATATCAAATATTTACATACAGGACAAATAATCACAGGCATGGATTCGGCGCGAATTACAGTTTACGGACATTGCTGGTTTATAGAGCAGACAAACCGCTATCGACTTTATTTTCACACCGGAACTACATGGGGATTTACAACGCTTTGCGCTTTTGTTCCCGAAATTAATCTTGGCATTGTAATTCTTGCAAATTCAGAATCGCCGGAATCTCCGCGATATGCTATAATGCGCAGCATAATAGACTGGTTTATGTTTGGCAAGACAAGCAAAGATTATCATGCGGAAAGATTTGGAGAATTTATTAAAGAAGCCGAAGAAAACGCAAAAAAGAAAAGCGAAGAAGTAAAAGACGAATTTGTAGCAAGTTTGCAATATGACGAATACGCAGATGTGTATCATAACGAAATATTGGGCGATGCAAACATAAAAGTTGAAAACAAAAAATTATTCATTACTGCAGGCAAACAAGGCTGGACAAGCGAATTGAAACATGTGAACGGACCAGACAAATTTGAATTTCGTATGCAGGGACACACTTTTCCGCTGAAATTTGTTTTCGACTGCGATAATGTTTCAGGATTTGAAATTGATTTCGGATACAGCGAAGATTTTGGGATATGGACAAACGACTATGACTGCGGCAAAACGGAAGAAGACGCCGAATAAAAATATAACAGCACTTTACTACATTTTACATTGGAAGATTTAAAAGACAAATTAAACGACATACAGTACAAGGCGGCAACCTCAATACAGGGCGCATCGCTGATAATTGCAGGCGCAGGATCAGGAAAAACGAGAACGCTGACATATCGCATAGCCTGCATGATAGAACAAGGTATCGCTCCGCAAAATATTCTTGCGCTTACCTTTACCAACAAGGCGGCGAAAGAAATGCGCGAACGTATCAAAAACATCGTTGGACAGCAAAATTCATATCAATTGTGGATGGGAACTTTCCATTCGATATTTTCACGCATACTTCGCGCCGAAGCCGATGTAATGGGATTTTCGGCAAATTTCACTATTTATGATACCGCCGATTCGCGAAGCCTGATAAAATCAATAATCGGCGAACTTGGCTACGACGAAACAAAATACAAACCAAACGAAATACAGTCGCGAATATCAAAAGCCAAAAATGCGCTTATCATGCCTAATGCCTATGCTGCAAATGCACAGATTATGAACGAAGACAGGCAACATAGAAAACCTTACATTTGCAACATATACGAAGCTTACGTTCGTAAATGCAAACTTGCAAACGCAATGGATTTTGATGATTTACTGCTCAATACAAATATATTGTTCCGCGACAATATCAATATTCTTGAAAAATATCAAAATCAGTTCAAATATATTCTGATAGACGAATATCAGGACACAAATTTTTCACAATATCTGATAATAAAAAAACTTGCCGAAAAGCACGGAAATGTCTGCGTTGTAGGCGATGATGCTCAAAGTATTTACGCTTTTCGCGGAGCGAGAATAGAAAATATTCTAAACTTTCGAAACGATTATCCAAACTATAAAGAATTTAAACTCGAAGAAAATTATCGTTCCACACAAACCATTGTAAATGCCGCAAATTCTATCATCAAAAACAATTCAAACCAATTACAAAAAAAATGCTTTTCAAAAGGCGAAAAAGGCGAAAAAATAGGAGTGATAAATGCTTATACCGATAAGGAAGAAGGTTTTCTGATAGCAAATTCAATATGCAACGCAATCAGTAGAAAACAACTGTCATACGGCAATTTTGCAATACTGTACCGAACAAATGCACAATCAAGAATTTTTGAAGATGCTTTGCGGCAAAAAAACATTCCCTACAAAATATACGGCGGACTTTCGTTTTATCAACGAGCTGAAATCAAAGACGTTATAGCATACCTTCGCCTTTGCATAAACCATAATGACGATGAATCTTTCAAACGAATAATCAATTATCCTGCACGCGGGATAGGAAACACAACAATGGAACGCTTGCAGATATTGGCAAATGACGAACAAAAAAGCCTGTTTGATGCAGTGAAATCCGAAAATATTGCATCATGCGCAATAAAACCTGTAACACAAAAAAAATTGCATGATTTTGTAGAATTTATCGAAAAATTTACAGCAAAAGCATTTATTACCGACGCTTTTGAATTTGCAAGAGATATTGCCGCCGAATCGGGAATAATAGAAAATTTGGAACAGGATATTTCAGTGGAAGGAAAAAGCAGATACGAAAATGTTGAAAGTCTGATGAATGGTATAAAAGAATTTTGCGACAGCAAAAAAGCAGACAGCGATAATCAATCTGACTTTGTTTCAACAATAAATGAATATCTCGACAACATAGCGCTGATAACAGATGCCGACAACGAAAAAGAAAACGACAGAGATAAAGTTGCATTAATGACTGTGCATCAGGCAAAAGGCTTGGAATACGACTATATATATATTGCAGGCATGGAAGAAAATATTTTTCCGAGTGCAGGAAGTTATCTGTCGCTGACCGAATTGGAAGAAGAACGGAGATTGTTTTATGTTGCCGTTACACGCGCAAAAATAAAAGTAAACATATCCTTTGCACAATCGCGCTATCGTTGGGGAAAACTCGAAAACAACGGAATAAGCCGTTTCGTCCATGAAATAGACAGACAGTTTTTAGAAACGAAATCAGATAATGAATCAACAATGGACAAATCTGACAACTATAATGTTAACAATAGTTTTAGAAAAATAATTTCGCAACCTGCACATACTGTAACCACAGTTATAAAGCGTCCGTCTCTAAATCATCACAGGTCTTCTGAAAATTTTGCCGCATCTGATTATCACGATGTAAGGACAGGAATGCGTATCGAACACGAACGTTTCGGATACGGCAAAGTTGTTGATATAGACAAATATGAACCCGATGGCAAAATGATTGTAATGTTCGACGACAACAGTAAACGAACTCTGCTGCTCAAATACGCAAAAATACGGATAGTAAAATAAGCAATAGCATCTCATCTCCAAAAATAATGTAATAACCTGAGTTTTGGATAAGAAGACAAAAAAAGGCAAGTATTCCACAATTTTTTGTAATTTTGTATTTGATTAAGTAATAAATAATTACATGTGATTATGAGTATACTTACCGATGAC
>JAISNL010000039.1 GCA_031276235.1 Prevotellaceae bacterium
TGCAAATTAAAATATTCGATATAAACTATATAAAGCCCAACGTTTACTTTTTGCTTTTTGCTGTTCAATCCATTCCATACAAAACTGCCTTGAGTTCCAAGTAAAACATTGTTTTGTACATCGGTAATCCAGCGTCCCTGCGAGTCGTATATTCTTATATTCGCAATGTAGCCGGATTCGGGCATGGCGTAGGCGATAAGCAATTCATCGCCGATGCCGCTGTTGTCAGGCGAAAATGTTTGCGGCGATATGCTGAAACCATAATGTTCGGCATGAAATTCCGCTTGAGAATTTTTGTAGGTTGGCGTTGCATAGCCGGCATCGCTTGACGCTGAATGCCAGTTGCTGGCATCGTTTGTCGGTTTTTCGCTGTCTGTGCGTTCAAGCGAAACTCCTTCAACATTAGTCAAAAAACGGAAATGCATGGATTCATTATACGCAAATTCATCGATTATGTTTTGCTGTTCGTCGAGCAGCGCTATTGTTCCATCTGTGTTGGGATATGCAGGCAACTGATTCATTAATATCATATTTTCTGGATGTGGAACGTAATATTGCAGATTTACAACTGAGGGATTTGCTGTGAGTACGGCAAACTGCTGAGGCTGCATAAAACGGCTTTTGGGCTGCACCTGATGTATTGACTGCAACAAGCCCGTACTTTTGCTGCGAGTTGCCAGAAACAGATCTTTCAAATCAATATTTTTTTGCGAACGGTTATATATTTCCACAAAGTCAACGCCGTTAGGATAGGGATTAAAAAGCGCTTCGTTTATCACAATATCGCTGTTGTGCGGTTTGTGCATTGTGCCGAAAGCAAGGTTAAAATCAATCAGATGATTGCCTGCAATATCGGCAAAAGTATTCTGTATTGCAAGATTATAAATCGTTCCTGCCTCAATAATATCTCCAAAAATCAGTATTGCTCCATTATAATCTGTTATCACATTTACGGGATTGCCGATATTGCCATCTACAAAATAAGTTTCGATTTGCGATGCCGTTTCCGTGTTCACAGGTTCGTTGAATATCAGTTGCAGTTTATTGCTGTCAATAATTTCCCACTGCACAAGAACGGGCGGGTCGTTATCGGGATTGTCATTAAACGTCGAATTTTGCTGTCCCGGAGTTCCTCCGTTTTCATCATTACTTGATTTCCAATTATTATTCAGTTCCGAAAGATTGTTAAAATCTATTTTTTCGAGCGACCATCCGCCTGCAGTTTTGTTGCTGTCGCTGTGCCAGTCGGGCAAATAATTAACAGCAGCAACAAGATTATTTTCGTTGTCGATAAGTTTCAAATTTTGCCCCGCGTAGGTTAATGTCGGAAACGAAACGGCTGCAATCACATTGCCGTAAGGCGACAGGTCTGCAACTGCGCCCGATGTGCAAATAATGGCATACGAACAGGCGTCAATACTGCCGGCTGCAATTCGCGCCGCGCCAGATGCGCCGTATAATATTTTCCAGCCTTCGGTGTTGATGCTATATGGCGTGCGATTGTACAGTTCTATATATTTTCTGTTCGGCAAGCCGACAGCAGGGTCGGGACGAAACATTATTTCGTTGAAAACAATATCGCCATAATCAAAATTATCAATAAAAAATTCTTTGGAAACACTTGCCGCAACATCATCCATATCAGTCAAATTATCAATTGACGCCGTAAATTTGCGCCCATGCAAAGTTTCGGTTGTTAAAATAATTTTATCTGAGTTTTGTCCTTCTGTACTGTGCGAAATTATATTTACATTATTGCCGTTCCTGTCGGTTAAACTTATATTTCCTGCATGTTTTACGGGTTTGCTTACTGCTATGGAAAGTTGCGTTTTGCTTAATTTTTCTACGCCTACAATCTGCGCCGGCAATACGCTTGATGCAACTGTAAGCCTATCGAACCACATACGCCTGTCGGAACTGGCATTATAGGCGTAAAGCAGTCCGAAATGATTGAATTCGATATGGTCTGCATCCGTTACAGGAGTTCCTGCCTGTATAAAATTATCAAAACTGCCTGTCGTATCAATGCGTATGTTCCATTCGCCGCCTGCTGTTCTTACAACTTCTATTGCCGCTTTTCCTGTTGCTTTTACGGCGGTTTCCCAATTGATGTCTGTATTTACAAGCTGGCTTGCAACTCCGTCTGTAATTTTGTAAAGACAAAGACAATCGCTGCTTCCTGCAAGATTCACTCCTATGGCGTAAGCGTTTACGGCGCTGTCTTTCATCATCATTTCGGCATCTTTGTCGCTCATAATAAATGCAGCCCAATAGTTGGATGATGAAGGATTGTATCCGTGCCGTATTAAAAATTTCCATGTAACCTTGCCTGCCGAAACATCAATATTGTCAACGGCAACAGATATTCTGTCGCGTCCTGTCGCCGTATTGTCAAACATGTGTTTCAGCGAAAATCGCCCTTCCATAGCTTCGATTTGAGATATTTCCCAGCGATTTGCGGGTATCTGTTTCCATGCTTCTATATTTTGCGACTCGAAATTTTCGGCAATCTGCGCATTCAGCAAAAAAGGAAATGACAAAATCAGTATAAATAATTTGCGTATCATAATTTCTGTGTATTGGTTTGCAAAAATAATATTTTCCCTGTACAAATGAAAACAGTAGCATGTTCTTTGCAATGCAAAAGCTGCCAAAATAAAACTGCCTGAATTGTACAGGCAGTTTCACGTTTACATAGAATCCAATCAATAAAAACTGATTGTTCTGTCGGTAAAATCTTAAAATCTTACGCCAACGAAAAGTTGAGACGTTCTGTTACGATGTTCAACTCCTTTCGCATAGTCATGTCCTGCTGTGGGTTGACTAAATAAATAATAAAGTGAAACGTATAAAAATAAATAACAAAAATTTAGTATTAACATGTCAACTTTTTTTAGGACGTGACATAATAACTTTCACCTTTCAACTATTTTGTAGAGTTTATCGCCGCGCCGCACTTTCTCTGTTGCAGGGATAGAGCAGTATGTTCCTTTTACTGCCTGTTCAACAGGTTTCAGGTCAACGCGGATTTCGCTTACCGTTTGTTCTACAACGCCTGTTGTTGCTCCTGTAATAATAATTTCGTCTCCTGTATTCAATTCGTCGGCTTCAATCAGAAATTCGGCAACGCCTATATTCCCGAAATAATTAGTGCATTTTGCTATGTATGTTTTGCGTTTTGGAGACATGTTTCCGTATTGTCTGCTCCATTCGCCGAGCCGCTGTCCGAGATAATATCCGTCCCAAAATCCGCGATTGAACACATTACCGAGTTGCCGCATCCATTCGTTTATTTTTTCATGGCAGTAAGTTCCTTCGCTAATTGATTTGAGCGCCTGACTGTAGCAGCGGCAAACTGTTTTAACATATTCGGCTGATCGTGCGCGTCCCTCTATTTTGAACACCGAAACTCCGGCTTCAATCATTTGGTCGAGAAAAGCTATAGTGCAAAGATCTTTGGGCGACATTATATATTCGTTATCTATTTCAAGTTGCGCTCCTGTTTCTTTGTCGGTTACCGTATATGCCCGCCTGCATGTTTGCAGACATGTTCCGCGATTTGCAGAATAGTTATATTCATGCAAACTTAGATAGCACTTTCCAGAAACAGACATGCAGAATGCTCCATGCGCAAACATTTCAAGTTTTATAAGGTTTCCGCCGGGTCCTTTTATTTGCTGTTCGCGAATTTGTCTGTATATTTCGGCAACCTGCCGTAAATTAAGTTCGCGGGCAAGCACAACAACGTCTGCATATTGAGCGTAAAATTTCAGCGCTTCTGTATTGCTTATGTTTAATTGTGTAGATATATGCACTTCTACATTGGATTCGCGGGCGTAATGAATTGCAGCCTGATCGGAGGCAATTACAGCATCTATTCCAGCTTTTTTTACTTCATTTATAATTTTGCGCATATCGTTCATATCATCGTCATACATTACCACGTTTAAGGTAAGATATGATTTCACTTTACTGTTCCTGCATATTTCGGCAATTTCGGCAAGTTGGCTTAATTTGAAATTATTTGCAGATTTGGAACGCATGTTCAAATTCTCCACTCCAAAATAAACGGCGTTTGCTCCTCCCTGAATAGCTGCCATCAGACATTCAAAATTGCCTGTAGGAGCCATTAGTTCAAAGTCATTAATTCTTTTTGACTGGCTTATTTTAAGTATTTTATTGTCTTCGCTGTGCATTTTTTGCGTTTTTATTTCCGCTAAAGTAATGCTTTTTATTGTTTCTGCCAACACAGGACGATGTTCTGCTTTTTGCCGTTGCCTGTTCGCAGGCTGAAATATCCAAGCCGTATGGCTGTTTCTACAATAATTTCGCATCCGTTATCTTTGCATATAAATAAAACTCTTACCTTTGCAAACAAACAAAATAAATTATGGCTTTGAAATGTGGTATTGTTGGGCTTCCAAACGTAGGAAAATCAACGCTTTTTAATTGTTTATCAAATGCGCGCGCACAAGCGGCAAATTTCCCTTTCTGTACTATAGAGCCTAACATAGGCATAATAACCGTTCCTGACGAACGTCTGATAAAGCTTGCCGAAATTGACAAACCTCAGCGCGTAATACCTGCAACTATCGAAATTGCAGATATTGCAGGGCTTGTGAAAGGAGCAAGCAAAGGCGAAGGCTTGGGCAACAAATTTCTTGCTAATATTCGCGAAACAAATGCAATTATTCATGTTCTCCGCTGTTTTGATGACGAAAACGTAATTCACGTAGATGGCTCTGTAAATCCTGTGCGCGACAAGGAAATCATTGACGCCGAGCTGCAACTTAAAGATTTGGAAACCGTAGAAACCCGCATTGCCAAAGTGTACAAGCAGGCGCAGACAGGAGGCGACAAATCGGCAAAAAGACTGTACGATGTTCTGGTTCGTTATAAAAATGTTTTGGAGCAGGGCAAATCGGCGCGTACAGTGCAATTTGACAACAAAGAAGACAGAAAATCAGCCGATGATTTGTTTTTGCTGACCGACAAACCCGTACTGTACGTTTGCAATGTTGATGAAAAAAGCGCAGTAAAGGGAAATGCTTACGTTGACAGTGTTGTTGAAGCGGTGAAAGATGAAAATGCTCAGATTTTGATTGTTGCCGCAAAAACAGAAGCCGAAATCGCCGAACTTGAAACATACGAAGACCGCCAAATGTTTTTGAACGAAACAGGACTTGCCGAATCCGGAGTATCGCGATTGATAAAATCAGCATACAGGCTACTTGACCTCGAAACTTATTTTACCACAGGAGCAGACGAAAGCCGCGCTTGGACTTACGCACGCGGCACAAAAGCGCCGCAGGCGGCAGGAATAATACATACCGATTTTGAACGCGGATTTATTCGCGCCGAAGTTATCAAATACAACGATTATGTCGGTCTCGGTTCGGAAGCGGCATGCCGCGAAGCCGGCAAAGTAAGTATCGAAGGCAAAGATTACACAGTGCAGGATGGAGATATTATGCATTTCAGATTTAACGTTTAACCTTTTTACAGGAAACATAAAAACACATAAATTTATACGATATTAATTTAGAATAAAAACAGCGAAAATGAAAAATTTCAAAATATTAATGCTCGCATCTGCATTTTTACTGATTGCAGCATGTAGAAACACAACTCCGTCTGAAGCCGTAGCCACTCCATCGGAAGTTGTAACAACAGTAATCGAAGCAAGCAAAAAACTTGATTTTGAAACCATAAAAAAACATCTTGCAAACAAACGTATTGCACGGCTTGAATCACAGGAAAAACAAATGAACGAAAACCCCGACTATGCAGCAGATTTTATTTTCATGGTGAAAGATGCTAAAATAGAAATCATTTCCGAAACAATTTCGGAAGACGGAAATTTTGCGATTGTTGCTGCCAAAATATATCAAGTAAAAGGAGACGATGATAAACCTTTTGAAAAAGAGTTCAATTTAATCAAAGAAAACGGAGAGTGGAAATATAATTCAAATCCGATGTAACAATGCAGACATGTAAGATATTTTATAAATATACTGCTTTTATATCAAATAATTATCAACAGGCTAAATTCAATTTCATGGATGGCGCCAACTCATTTTATTAATGCAACGATATTGATATTTTTATGTAATTGTGTGTAATTCGGAAAATTAATGTACCTTTGTGCAATTTTATAATTTAATATAGAATATTAAACAAGAAAAATTATGGCTGTAGAAAAGACAAAAACAACAAAAACAAGGCAATCTCCGACCAATAAATCGGCAGATGAAAAAACTGTTGCAACAAAAAAAGCGGTAAAAAGCGCCAAAGCCAAAACATCCGTAACAGAAAAAGTCGGAGCAAAAAAAAGCGCCGCAAAGAAATCAGAAAAAACTGTTAAATCAATTGATAAAAAAGCAGCAAAAAAGGCAAAACTTGCAGATAAGAAATCAGTAAAAAAAGCAGCTGCAGCAAAAAAAACGGCAAAAACTGCCAAAAGCGCATCTAAAAAAGTTACAAAAAAAGCAACAGCGGCAAAAAAGGTTGTGAAAACAACTAAAGCCACTCAAAAAACAGCAGTTGAAAAAACGGCAAAAATCAAGAAGGCAAAGACCGTAAAAATTGCGGCAAAAGAAATAGCAAAGCCTTCAGAAAAAACATTGATGGCAAACAAACCGGAAGAAACTAATCCTCTGCGGATAAGATATTCGGATATGGAACTTGCCGAATTTAAACTGCGAATTGTTGACAGGCTGGAAAGAGAAAGAAACAATTACGAACTTTTAAAATCAACAATCTCGCATGGCGGAAGCAACGACACCGAAGACACTTCGCCATCGTTCAAAGTGCTGGAAGATGGAGCTGTAACTTTGTCGAAAGAAGAATCGGGACAACAGCTTGAACGCATAAAAAAATTTATACTTGATTTGGAAAGAGCGCTTGTTCGCATCGAAAACAAAACTTACGGCATTTGCCGCGAAACAGGTAAATTAATTTCAAAAGAACGTTTGTTTGCCGTTCCTCATGCTACGTTAAGCATTGAAGCAAAAAACAAAAGATAAATTTTTCAATACAAATCCGCGGCTCGATGAGCAACCTGTCAAACTCGATCCGCTTTTTTAATATAAGCCGAAATAATGAAAACAGACAAAAAATCAATAATTGCCATAACTACTGTTATACTGATTTTATTTATTGACCAGATTGTAAAAATACTTGTAAAAACCAGCATGTCGCTTGGCGAAAGCATACCTGTATTCGGCAACTGGTTTCAAATATGCTTTACCGAAAATCCGGGATTTGCTTTCGGCATGGAATTTGGCGGGCAATGGGGAAAATTGTTTTTGTCAATTTTCAGAATATTCGCGGTTTTAGGAATAATATGGTTGTTGATAAAAATAATTCGTCAAAACTATTCTACGGCTTTCATAATATGTATTGCGGCTTTACTTGCCGGAGCAACGGGAAATATTATCGACAGCATCTTTTACGGACAAATATTCAGCGATTCATACGGACATGCGGCAACAATGTTTCCCGAAAGCGGAGGTTATGCGCCGCTTCTTCATGGCAGAGTTGTTGATATGCTTTACTTTCCAATAATTACAGGACATTTTCCGTCATGGTTTCCGTTTTGGGGCAACGAAGAATTTATATTTTTTCGCCCAATATTCAACATAGCAGACTCGGCAATAAGCGTGTCGCTGCTTTATATTCTAATATTTCAACGCAAAAATCTCGGGAGATTGCTGAAATAGACTTTAGTTACATAAATATCTCATATACCTATGCTGTAATCAGTATATTTCGTTACTCTATATTCAAAAGTAACGGCAAATGAATGTTTCAAAACAATCAGGCATTAACGGCAAAAATAAATTTCTATACCGTCATTATTTCTTTTTCCTTTTTTTCCAGAACCTTGTCTATTTTTTTGCTTATTTCTTCGGTTACTTTTTGAATTTCGGCTTCAAAATCTTTCATCAAATCGACCGAAAGCCCATTTTTTTGCAGTTTTTTAATAGATTCTATAGCATCTCGGCGCAAATTGCGAATTGCAACGCGGGCATTTTCGCCTTCGGTGCGCGTTTTCTTTACCAGTTCCTTACGGCGTTCTTCGGTCAATGGAGGAACGTTGATGCGAATTGTTTCTCCGTTGTTTTGAGGATTAAATCCTATATTTGCAACAAGAATTGCTTTTTCTATCACGGGAATCATCGACTTTTCCCATGGCTGAATGCTTATAGTGCGCGCATCGGGAGATGTAACGCTTGCTATTTGACTGATTGGCACTTTTCTGTCGTAATAATGCACTTCAACATTTGCAAGCATTGAAGGATTTGCTTTTCCTGCCCGTACAGACACAAGTTCGTTTTCAAGAAAGTCTATTGCTTTCTGCATCCTGTTTTTTGATGTTTCAACTATTTCTTTTGCTTTTGATTCCATATCTGTGTTGTTTTTAATTAATATTATTTTACTTGTATTTAATTTTTTACTATTGTTCCTGTTTTTTCTCCGTTTAGTATTTTTGAAATATTTTCTTTTTCATTAATATTAAATACTATGACAGGCAAATTATTTTCTCTGCAAAGAGTGAATGCCGTCAAGTCCATTATTTTAAGATTTTTGGCGTATGCTTCGTCGAATGTAAGAGTATCGAATTTGGTTGCCGATTTGTCTATTTCAGGGTCGGCTGTGTAGATTCCGTTCACACGAGTTCCTTTAAGCAATACATCGCATTTGGTTTCTACAGCACGCAAAGCCGCAGCCGAATCGGTAGTAAAAAACGGATTGCCTGTGCCTCCTGCTATTATTACGATATATCCTTCATTCATATATTCAATCGCCTTGTCGGGTGAGTAATATTCGCCTACGGGTTCCATGCGTATCGATGTAAGCGTTTTTGCTTTACAGCCTGTTGATATTAACGCAGACTGAATTGCAATGCTGTTGATTGTTGTTGCCAACATTCCCATTTGGTCTCCTTTTACGCGGTCAAAACCGCGTTGAGCGCCGCTCAATCCGCGAAAGATATTCCCGCCGCCTGCAACAATGGCAATTTGTATGGCGCGTTGTGAAACGATTTTTATGTCTTCGGCATACTGGCAAAGAACATTTTCGTTGATGCCGTATTTGTCCGAACCTTGCAGAGCTTCGCCGCTCAATTTAAGCAATATCCTTTTATACATTCAATAGTTGTTTTTATTTTTGCGTAAAATTAGTGTATTTCCATCTAACAGCAAATTTTTTGATAGAAAATTTATGTTTATAATATCTTTTCTCAAACTGTTGCACAGTCAGCATCATCCTATTGCTGTTCCGTTTTGTACTTTACGGCTTGGCTGTATCAAAACAAGTTTGCCGTCTGTATCTTCTGCTGAAAGTATCATTCCTTCGCTCATTATGCCGAGTATTTTTCGTGGCTCAAAATTTGCTACAAAGCAAACCTGCGTACCGATTAGCGTTTCGGGCGAAGGATAGTATTGCGCAATGCCCGACAGTATTGTGCGCTGCCCTGTTCCATCGTTTATTGTAAATTGCAGGAGTTTATCGGATTTGGGAACTTTCCTGCAATCGGTAACCGTTCCTGTGCGAATATCGGTTTTGGCAAAATCGTCGAATGTAATATTTGGTTTCAATACATTGGGTTTACAGTTGTCAACTGCATTTGATTTTTTTGTTGCTTCAAGTTTTTGAATCTGTCGAGTTATTACATCATCTTCTATTTTGTCGAACAGCAATTCTGCTTTTCCGAGATTATTTCCTGTCTTCAGCAAATCGATTTTTCCAAAACTGCTCCATTTGTATTGTGATGCGTTTAGCATTTTCAACAGTTTCTGTGCTGTAAACGGCATAAACGGTTCTATTGCTATTGTAAGATTGGCGCATATTTGCAGCGATACGGCAAGTATTGTAGATACGCGCTCCATGTCTGTTTTTGCAAGTTTCCACGGTTCGGTGTCGGCAAGGTATTTATTGCCCAGACGGGCAAGGTTCATTGTTTCTTTCAGCGCTTCTCTGAAGCGGTATGTTTCGATTGACTCTTCGATATTATATTTTATTTCGGAAATTTGACCAATAATTTCGTTGTCGCAGTCGGTAGTTTTATTGATTGGAGGCACTTTATTGTCGAAGTATTTTGCGGTCAAAACAAGAGCGCGGTTCACAAAATTGCCGAGTACGGCAACAAGTTCGCTGTTGTTGCGAGTTTGAAAATCTTTCCATGTAAAGTCATTGTCTTTTGTTTCGGGCGCGTTTGCGCATAGCACATATCTCAAAACATCCTGCTTATCCTCAAATTCTTCGATATATTCGTGCAGCCACACCGCCCAGTTGCGCGAAGTAGATAATTTGTCGCCTTCAAGGTTCAGAAATTCATTTGCGGGAACATTGTCGGGCAAAATATATTCGCCGTGAGCTTTCAGCATTGCGGGAAAAACTATGCAGTGAAACACAATATTGTCTTTTCCTATGAAATGTACAAGTTTTGTTTCCTCATCTTTCCAGTATTTCTCCCACCTGTCGGGCAAAAGTTCGATAGTATTCGAGATATATCCTATCGGAGCATCAAACCACACGTACAGCACTTTGCCCTGCGCTCCTTCAACCGGCACAGGCACTCCCCAGCCAAGGTCGCGGCTTACGGCTCGCGGCTGCAATCCCAAATCTATCCACGATTTGCATTGCCCGTAAACATTGTGTTTCCATTCTTTATGATTTTGCAATATCCATTCCTTAAAAAAGTCTTCATATTCGTTCAATGGCAAATACCAGTGCGATGTTTCGCGCAGCGCAGGAGTATTGCCGCTGATTGCTGAGCGCGGATTTTTCAATTCCATGGGGCTGAGCGTTGAGCCGCATTTTTCGCACTGATCGCCATAAGCGTTTTCGTTGCCGCAATGCGGGCAAATACCTGTGATATAGCGGTCGGCAAGAAACTGATGAGCCTCTTCATCGTAATACTGTTCGCTCGTTTTTTCTATAAACCTGTTATTGTCATACAGTTTTCTAAAGAAATCGGAAGCCGTTTTGTGGTGAATTGCAGAAGTTGTTCGCGAATAAATATCAAATGAAATGCCGAAATCTTCAAATGATTTTTTTATTATTGCATGATATTTATCTACAATATCCTGAGGTTTCACGCCTTCTTTTCTGGCTTTAATTGTAATGGGAACGCCATGTTCGTCGCTTCCTCCTATAAATATCACATCTTCGCCTTTCGAGCGCAGGTATCTAACGTAAATATCGGCAGGCACATAAACTCCTGCAAGATGTCCTATATGTATCGGACCGTTTGCATAAGGCAATGCAGATGTTATCAAATATCGTTTGGGTTTGCTCATATATAAATCAATTTTAGTTTGCAAAGGTAGTAAATAATTTAGTTATGTAATAATTAACGCGCTTCGCTATCGCTGACAGTTGAAAATGCGCGTCTTTGCGAGCGTCAGCGAAGCAATCCCGAAAAGCGAAAAGTGAATAGCGAAAAAATAACTTTCAATTGTTTCGGTTTGCCTGATAATAATGAATGAACACATACTCTGGATTGCTTCGCTAACGCTCGCAATGACGTTTTGCGTTTATAGTGGCATCATACAAATGCAGATACTGCCAATACGTTTATGTTGGCAACTGCATTATAAAGAGCGAGAGTAAACAGTTCCTAACTAAGAATTACAAGGTCAACGGCTTTTGTTATAGCATTAGCTAAGCCTTCGGCGTTTTTGCCGCCGGCAGTGGCAAAAAATGGCTGTCCGCCGCCGCCGCCTTGAATTTCTTTTGCCGCTTCGCGAACAATATTGCCTGCATTTTTTCCGCTTGCAACCAAATCATCGCTGATGGCAATCATTAATACAGGCTTATTCAAATCGTTACAACCTATAACTATCACTGCTTTTTCAATTTCTTTACGCATTTCAAAAACTATGTTTTTCATCTTGTCGGCATTAACGGAAACGAGTGAACGCACAACGTTGATTCCGTTGATATGTTCAATATTTTCAAGCATTTTGTGCTTCAGTGATTTTATTTTTTTCTGTATTAAATCATCGAGTTGCTTTTTCAAATTTTCATTTTCTTCAATTGATTTTTTTATTGATTGAATGAACGCGGGACTGTTGTTGAACAATTGCCTGATTTGTTTTAAGGAATCTATAAATTCATAAATTATATTTTCTGCATTTTCGCCTGTGGTTGCTTCAATTCGGCGCACGCCTGCTGCAATTGCCGATTCCGAAATTATTTTGAAAAAGCCTATCTGACCTGTTGCCGCAGCATGTGTTCCGCCGCATAATTCAACGGAGTCGCCGAATTTGATTACGCGAACGACATCTGCATATTTTTCGCCGAAAAGCGCTATTGCTCCCATACTTCGGGCTTCGTGTATCGGCACGTGTCGATTTTCGTTTAGAGGTTGATTTTCGCGAATTTTTTCGTTCACTGATTTTTCAACCTGTTGAATTTCTTCATCGCTCATTTTCTGAAAATGAGCAAAATCAAACCGCAGATAATTTGGATTTACCAGCGAGCCTTTCTGCTCTACATGAGTTCCCAGAATTTTTCTCAGAGCGTAATGTAAAAGGTGTGTAGCCGTATGATTATTAGCAGTTGCCGTGCGTTGTTTTATGTTTACTTTTGCGCGGAACTTTGCGGATGTATTTTTGGGAAGGCGCTTTGCAACGTGTATTATTAAATTATTTTCTTTTATGGTATTTATAATTTCTATGGTTTCGCTTTGCGATTCTATTGTTCCGCTGTCTCCAACCTGTCCGCCCGATTCGCCGTAGAAAGGCGTTTTGTCGAAAACAAGATGTACAGTTTCTTCTGATTTTGTTTTGACAATGCGATAGCGTGAAATTTCGACATCGAGTTCTGTTTCATCATATCCCAAAAACTCTTCTTCCTGAATTTCTTTAATCACCGTCCAGTCGTCGGCTTCGATAGCCGCTGCATTCCGACTGCGTTTTTTTTGCATGTTCAGTTCGCAGTTAAATTCTTCTTCATCTATAGTAAGATTATTTTCACGGGCAATAAGTTCTGTAAGGTCAATCGGAAATCCGTAAGTATCGTAGAGTACAAATGCGGATTTTCCGTCAATTACAGTATTATTTTCGGCTTTCGTTTTTGCAATCACATTGTCCAGCAGCCGTATTCCGTTTTCAATAGTGCGCAAGAATGCGGTTTCTTCCTCAATAATCACTTTTTCGATAAGCGTTTGCTGCGATTTGAGTTCGGGGAAGGCATCTCCCATTAAATTTACAAGTTCCGGTACAAGTTTGTTGATGAACGGTTGATTGAAATTCAAAAATGTGTAACCGTAACGGACTGCGCGTCTTAATATGCGACGAATCACATAACCGGCTTTGTTGTTGGATGGAAGTTGACCGTCTGCAATAGAAAAGCATATTGCACGCAAATGGTCGGCAATAACCCGCATTGCAATATCGGTTTCGCTGGCTGCGCCATATTTTTTATTTGCAATTTGGGCTATTTTTTGTATTATCGGCTGAAAAACATCTGTGTCATAATTGCTCTTTTTTCCTTGAACAGCCATACACAAACGTTCAAATCCCATTCCTGTATCTACATGTTTTTCGGGAAGCAATTCTAATGAGCTGTCAGCTTTGCGATTGTACTGAATAAACA
Organism: Prevotellaceae bacterium; assembly: GCA_031276235.1. GTDB lineage: Bacteria > Bacteroidota > Bacteroidia > Bacteroidales > UBA932 > JAIRKV01. Next base: position 13,609 of record JAISNL010000039.1, read on the forward strand.
CCAGATTCCATATTTCTATCACCAGCGGATTGCCTTTGTTTACCAAATCTTTTCCGTCGATTTTTTTACGGTCTTCATCATCGCGCAAGTCAATATGCACTTCGCTGCATGGTCCGCATGGTCCGGTGTCGCCCATTTCCCAGAAATTATCTTTTTTGCATCCTAATAAAATTCTGTCTTTCGGAAGAAATTTCGCCCAATATTCTGCGGCTTCGGCGTCGGCTGCAAGTCCGTCATCTGCGCTTCCTTCGCAAACGGTTGCATAAAGCCGTTCGGGATTCAGTTTATAAACATCAACCAGCAGTTCCCAAGCCCATTCAATTGCTTTTTCTTTGAAATAATCGCCAAAACTCCAGTTGCCCAACATTTCGAACATCGTATGATGATAAGTATCGTAGCCTACTTCTTCCAAATCGTTATGCTTGCCAGATACCCGCAAGCATTTTTGTGTGTCGGCAACACGTTTGTTTTTTGCAGGCGCATTACCCAAAAAAATATCTTTGAACTGATTCATTCCCGCATTGGTGAACATTAATGTCGGGTCGTTGGTAACAACCATTGGCGCCGATGGCACGATAACATGCTGTTTTGCCTTAAAAAAGTTTAGAAAATTTAATCTTATGTCTTTAGAATTCATATTTAAAAATCTTTATTTGCTTAATATTAAAGTAATGTATTATCTATAATTTTGTTAAAATATTTGTAAAATTAATTTTTTTTATCGAACTTTACCAAGTTTTTTTTCATATTTTTGTAAAATGCCACGGCAAAAGTACAAATTAAATACAGAAAGTTTGGATTTTGAAGTTATCAAAATTCCTTTGCGGCGCAAAACACAACGTTTTTTTGTGATGTTTTTGCTGTCGCTGATTTTATTTTTTGTTTATGCCAGTATTTACTCTCATTTTTTTGATTCTCCCAAAATTATACTTTTGAAAAGCGAAAATACAAATATAAAACTCAAATACGACCTGCTGCTTAAAGATATTGAAAATGCGGACAAAGCAATAACAGAAATTAACCATAGAGACCAGAATGTCTATCGCACGCTTTTTGGATTAGACAAAATATCATATACGGCAGAAAGCAGAAACATGAACTTTCAGAAAGGCGATTTTTTGCACAATGTAAGCAAAACATTTGCTGCGCTTGATGATTTTCGCCATAAAATTTACATCCAGTCAAAGTCGTTTGATATAATTTCAAAATATGCGGCAAATATGGAAAAAATGGCGCTGTGTATGCCTTCAATTCCGCCTATTGATTTAAAAAAAGTTAGAAATGTCGGCAATTTCGGCAATCGGCTACATCCTGTATATCACAGATGGCATCATCATGATGGATTGGATTTTACGGCACCAACAGGAACTGATGTGTACGCAACCGGAGATGGAGTAGTTGCAAGCGTGAGATATTCCTCATCTTACGGTAATGTAATTGACATTGATCACGGATTTGGATATTTAACTCGCTATGCTCACTTGTCAAAAATATTGGTAACAGAAGGATTGCAGGTGAAACGCGGCGATAAAATAGGCTTATCAGGTAATACGGGAGTTTCAACAGGACCTCATTTGCACTATGAAGTAAGATATTACGGACGGGCAATGTTTCCCAAAAAATATTATATAGATGAATCTGCCGAAATCAATTATTACAATATTATAAAACAGGACAAAACAAGATGAACGAATGGAAATACGATGAACAGTCGCTGACATATCAAAAAATAAAAAAAGCAAAACGAATATTCCGTAATTGCATGGTATATTTTGTTTCATCAATTGTGCTTTCAGCAATTTATTACGTGATTTTTGCACTGATAATTGACATGCCTAAAGAAAAACAGATAAAAAACGAATACGTATATCTGGAATCGGCATACGACTCGCTGAATACAAAACTTTTGAAAACAAAAGCAGTGCTTGAACATCTAAAACAGAAAGACACGATTATATATCGTTCGGTATTTAAAACCAATCCATCAGAATCAGGATTAATATTTGAAACACAAAATTTCAGCATGGTAAGCATAATGGAAAATTTTGATATCGTTAATAAAACATCTGCTACCATAGAGCAACTTGTGGAACGAGTGAAGCAAAACAAAGCAAAAATAGAAAAAGCAATATCGGAAATAAATGCCGACAAAACAAAATTCAGAAATATTCCCGCAATACAACCTGTTGAAAATAAAAATCTTAAATACAACAGCGTTTCGGTAGGAATGAAAATACATCCTTTTTATCGTATTCCCAAAATGCATACGGGTTTGGATTATACAGTTCCAATAAATACAAAAGTGTTTGCAACGGCTGATGGAACTGTTGAAAAAATTATAGACGATGCTGCAAAAGGAATTGCAATTTATATTAATCACGGCAACGGATACAAAACAGTTTATGCACATCTGTCCAAAGCGCTGGTAGCTAAAGGCGCAAGAGTGAAACGCGGAAAACTTATAGCATTATCCGGCGATTCTGGATTGTCTATTTTTCCGCATTTACATTATGAAGTATGGCAAAACGGCAAATTAATAAATCCCATAAATTGTTTCTTTGCAGAATTGAAGCCTGACCAAATGAAAGAAATGATATACGCATCGTCAAACATCGGTCAATCTCTGGATTAGTTGAGAAAACAAATTTTTCATACCGATATTACGCTCATAACATAAGCGGATAATTTTGGAATTTACCGATGTTGAAATCATGTTGAAAATCTGTTGAAAAATATAACGATGCGTTATTTGTGATTGTGAATGAAATACATACCTTTGTATAGATATTATTCATGTTGATTATTAAAAATAACGATGACTGTCAAAGCAAACGAATCGGAAAAACTATTTTATTCAATAGGAGAAGTTGCAGATATTTTTGGAGAAGAAACATCATTGATTCGCTTTTGGACAAACCATTTCAAAGACATACTGAATCCAAAAAGAAACAAAAAGGGAAACAGACTTTTTGCTCAACAGGATATTGAAACACTGCGGTTAATTCATTTTTTGGTTCGAAAACAGGGAATGAAATTAGACGGCGCATACAAACGAATCATCGAAAACCGCGAAGGCACGGTAAAAAATATGGAAGCAATAGAAATATTGAAAAGCATCAAACAGCAATTGCTCGAAATAAAAAAAACAATATGAAAATAAAAAACGTAATACAGTACATAGAAGATTATGCTCCATTGACCTGTCAAGAAGATTTCGACAACTCGGGGCTAATTGTCGGAAACGAAGAAACAGAAACAAATTCGGCGCTTTTGTGCGTTGATATTACAGAAGAAATTGTGGACGAAGCAATATCTAAAAACATAAATCTCATCATTTCGCATCACCCTGTCGTATTTTCAGGATTGAAAAAAATAACAGGACAAAATTCTACGCAGCGAATAGTTGCAAAAGCAATAAAACACGATATTGCGCTTTATGCCGCACACACAAATATGGACAACGTTAAAGGCGGAGTAAACACAAAAATATGTGAAAAATTAGGACTTGCAGATTGCAAAATTTTATCGCCGCGAAAAAACGAACTTGCAAAAATTGCGGTTTTTGTTCCCGAATCTTATGCCGAAAAAGTACGCAATGCAATGTTTGAAGCCGGCGCAGGAAACATAGGCGAATACAGCGATTGCAGTTTCTGCGCAAAAGGCAAGGGAACATTCAAGGCAGGAAAAAACACAAATCCTTTTGTCGGCAATAAAGGCAAACTGCATATTGAAGATGAAATAAAAATAGAAATGATTGCCCCAAAAAACAATCTGGCAAAAATTAAAAATGCAATATTAAAAACTCATCCTTACGAAGAAGTTGCTTGCGACATCTACAGTTTAGACAATAAATACGAAAATACAGGATCGGGAATGATTGGAAATTTGCCCAAACCGGTAACACATGATGAATTTTATAAAATGCTGAAAAATATTTTTTTATTAAAAGTTATCAGAACAACCAAACCGGTTTCGGAAAAAATTTTTCGCGTTGCAGTATGCGGAGGCGCAGGCAGTTTTTTACTTGGCGATGCTATTGCAAATAAAGCAGACATTTTTGTTTCGGGCGATTTCAAATATCATCAGTTTTGTGATGCCGAAAATAAAATTACAATTGCCGATATTGGACATTTTGAGAGCGAACAGTTTACTGTGGAAATATTTTATGATATTATTAAAAAAAATTTACCTAACTTTGCAGCGCAAATTGCAGAAAAAAATATAAACCCGGTTATTTATATTATTTAATAAATAAAAAATTAATGGCAGAAAAAACAAAAAAAGCAGAAGCAAAAAAAGTTGAAAAAACTTCGGCAAAAAAAACAACGGAAAAATCAACAACGACAAAATCAGAGACTAAAAAAAATAACATGCTGTCCGATTTGTCATCTGTAAACAAATTAAGATTGTTGTACGAATTGCAAATTCTTGATTCCAATATCGACAATATCAAAACAATACGAGGAGAATTACCACTCGAAGTTCAGGATTTGGAAGATGAAATTATGGGATTTGATACGCGCATTAAAAATGTGGTACATGAAATCAAAGAAATAGAAAGCAACATCGCGCAACGAAAAATAGGCGTTGAAAAAGCAAAGAATCTCATAACAAAATATGAAGAACAGCAAAAAAATGTTAGAAACAACCGCGAATTTGATTCACTGTCGAAAGAATTGGAATATCAAGGTCTGGAAATCGAACTGCATGAAAAAACAATAAAAGAACTCAGCGCAAAAATCAAAGAGAAAAAAAAGGAAATTGAAGCCACAAAAGCTATGGCTGCCGACAAAAAAGTTGCGCTCGGAGACAAAAAACACGAATTAAGTGAAATCACCTCCGAAACTGCAAATGATGAAAAAGCGCTTGTTGTACGCGCCAACGAAATTAAAAATTTGATAGAACCGCGTTTGCTTACGGCTTACAACAAAATTCGCCATAATGCGCGAAACGGTTTGGCGGTAGTAACAGTAAAACGCGATGCCTGCGGAGGCTGTTTCAACAAAATTCCGCCACAGCGACAATTAGACATTAAACTTAGCAAAAAAGTAATTGTTTGCGAATATTGCGGTCGAATTTTGGTTGATGCCGATTTTGCAAACGAATAAATAAATGCAAATATTAAGCAAATAAACAAAAGCCGGTTTCTTCAAAGTCGGCTTTTGGCTTGCCATAAAAATTTCGGCGCTCAACTGTTTTTTTTATAATTAAATACGGCAATCAAAAAAAGAATCTTATATTTGCAGATTATAATAAAAAAACAATGAATACAATATTATTATTCGGAACAATAGGAACGCAGGAAATTCTTCTTATACTGCTGGTCGTCTTGCTGTTTTTCGGAGGCAGAAAAATTCCCGAACTTATGCGCGGACTTGGCAAAGGCGTAAGAAATTTTAAAGAAGGAATGAACAATGCCGAAAAAGAAATAAAATCAAATATTGACGATATTGACGGCAACGCTGAAAACAAATAAGTTGAAGCAGGTTGCATATCATTAACAGCACAATTAATTGTTAAGCAATGAGCGATGACAGTTCAAGCAATGAAATGACTTTCTGGGATCATCTCGAAGCGTTGCGAAATACGCTTCTGCGAGTAGCGATAGCAATTGTTGCGCTGATGATTGTCGTTTTTTTTTCAAAAGATTTTGTTTTCGGTTCTATAATATTTTCGCCGTCAAGTTCCGACTTCTGCTTATACGGCTGGCTTTGCAAGTTGGGCGATATGCTGAACATGCCCCAATTTTGCCCCGAACCTTTCAAAATAGAAATAATAAATATCAACCTTTCCGCTCAATTCTTTACTCACATGAGTACATCGTTTTGGCTGGGACTGATACTGGCTTTTCCATATTTTTTGTATGAAATGTGGAAATTTGTCTGTCCCGCTCTGTACAAAAAAGAAAAACGGTATATACGAATTGCGTTCGGATTTGGCGGCATTCTTTTTTTCATGGGAGTATTGCTCGGTTACTTTGTTATTTTTCCTCTTACGCTCAAATTCCTTGGCACTTATCAAGTAACCGAGGCTGTTGTAAATCAAATATCATTAAGTTCGTATATCAGCACATTCACATCGCTTGTTTTATTGATGGGCGTCATTTTTGAGATACCCGTAGTTGCTTTGGTACTTTCAAAACTCGGCGTCATACGCCGTCCGTTTTTACGCAAATACCGAAAATATGCAGTTATCTGTTCGCTTATCTTATCTGCCATCATCACGCCCAGCGGCGATGCCTTCACCATGCTGATGGTTGCTCTTCCCCTGATTTTGCTGTACGAATTCAGTATTTTCGTTGTAAAGAAGTGAAAAAAACTGACCAAAGAAGACAAACAAATAAATAGAACATGAATATAACGAAGAATACGACATTATTTCCCATGTTTCTACGTGAATATTATTTTTTATTTCGGGAATAGAATATGATTCACAATAAAAGACAGATTTATTAGATATATAAAATAGCGTTCAGTGATGAAAATAAATAAAATGTAACAACCAAACCTTCACCTGATTTACCCGACAAAACAACATCAGCGAATGAGTGAATGAGATTATTTTGTTTTTTTGAATCAGGTGAAAATCAGGTTTTATTAAATTTTGTTTATAGAGCAACGCCCTGATTTTTTTCGTTTCATTTCAAATCTCAACTTTCAACTTTAGGAACTGTTGTATTCCATTTATTTTTCACCGCTGAAATAAAATATTTTTTACGTTTTTGCCGAATAATAAATATTATTTTATATATTTGCGCCGATATTGAGTAAAAGACAGATCGCAGTCGGCGCGAAAATAAATTTCTTCCCAGACTGACGTAAATTTCTGTCGAGACGCACGAAAATTTTCATCGAGACAAAAAAAAATTTTCATCGAGACGCACGAAAATTTCTATCGAGACAAAAATTTACGGCTGTCGAAGACAAAAACGAAACATAAATTTTATAAATTGAAATATTAACCAGTTAAAATTGTATTATTATGAAATACAAAGTATTAGAAAAAGGAAATCCGGGAAATCCCGACGCGCCCAAAAAGCAGTACGCAGGCGCAGTAAACGCAGGCAAATTTACGCTGAAACAGCTTGCCAAAGAAATTGCAGGACGTTCGTCACTCACGCGCGGCGATGTAGAAAACGTGCTGAACAACTTTATTGACGAACTGCCGATTTTTCTCAAACTCGGCTTAAGCGTGAAACTTGGCGATTTTGGCACGCTGCGTCTCAACATTGTGAGCGAAGGCGTAGATACAGGCAAAAAGTTTACAACAGACAACATCAAAGGCGTGAAAGTGATTTTTACGCCCGGCGTAGAACTCAAAGAAAGCCTTAAAGACATTGTCTTTGAGGAAGAAAAGTAAACAGCCAAAAACAGCATTTAATAGCACAAAAGGCGCATCTTTATTATCTAATTCACACATTTATCTATTGTCCTATGCGCCTTTGTGTTATTTTTTTGCGAAAAAATTCGCATTTTTACTTTATACCCATTTAAAAAACATAAAACATGACCGAAGAAGAAAAACTGAAACAGGCAGAGGAATATTTTGAAGCAGGAAATGCTCATGCTACCAAAGGCGAATATGACAAGGCAATAGAAGATTACAATAAAGCCATTGAATTGAAGCCAGATTATGCAGCGGCATATAAAAATCATGGAAATGTTTATTTAAATAAAGGCGAATATGACAAGGCAATAGCAGATTACACTAAAGCCATTGAATTGAAGCCGGATTATGCAGACGCATATTACAATCGAGGATTGGCTTATTCTAATAAAGGCGACTATGACAAGGCAATAGAGGAGTACAATAAAGCTATTGAATTGAAGCAGGATGATGCAGAAGCATATGTCTGTCGTGGAACTGTTTATTACGGGAAAGGCGACTATGGCAGGGCAATAGAAGATTACACTAAAGCCATTGAATTGAAGCCGGATTATGCGGAAGCATATAACTGTAGGGGAATTGCTTATTCTAATAAAGGCGACAATGACAAGGCAATTGAAGATTACAATAAAACCATTAAATTAATGCCGAATTATGCAGACGCATATAACAATCGAGGATATGTTTATGCTATCACAGGCAACCATGACAAGGCAATAGAAGATTTCACTAAAGCCATTGAATTGAAGCCGGATTTTGCCTACGCATATTACAATCGGGGAATTGCTTATAAAAACAAAGGAGACTATGACAAGGCAATAGAAGATTTCACTAAAGCCATTGAATTGAAGCCTGATTATGCAGACGCATATAACAATCGGGGAAGTGCTTATGATGGTAAAGGCGAATATGACAAGGCAATACAAGATTACACTAAAGCCATTGATTTGAAACCGGATTATGCAGACGCATATTACAATCGGGGAAATGCTTATTATGATAAAGGCGAATATGACAAGGCAATAGAGGAGTACACTAAAGCCATTGAATTGAAGCCGTATTATGCAGAAGCATATTACAATCGGGGAAATGCTTATGCTAAGAAAGGCGAATACGACAAGGCAATAGAGGAGTACAATAAAGCTATTGAATTGAAGCAGGATGATGCAGAAGCATATGTCTGACGTGGAACTGTTTATTACGGGAAAGGCGACTATGGCAGGGCAATAGAAGATTACACTAAAGCCATAGAATTGAAGCCGGATTATGCAACCGCATATTACAATCGTGGAGTAGTTTATGAAAAGAAAGGCGAATATGATCAAACAATACAAGATTACACTAAAGCCATTGATTTGAAACCGGATTATGCAGACGCATATTACAATCGGGGAATTGCTTATGATAATAAAGGCGACTATGATCAAACAATACAAGATTACACTAAAGCCATTGATTTGAAACCGTATTATGCAGAAGCATATTACAATCGGGGAAATGCTTATTATGATAAAGGCGAATATGACAAGGCAATAGAGGAGTACACTAAAGCCATTGAATTGAAGCCGTATTATGCAAAAGCATATTACAATCGGGGAAATGCTTATGCTAAGAAAGGCGACTATGACAAGGCAATAGAAGATTACACTAAAGCCATTGAATTGAAGCCGGATTATGCAAAAGTATATAACAATCGGGGAAACGCTTATAATGATAAAGGCGAATATGACAAGGCAATAGAAGATTACACTAAAGCCATTGAATTGAAGCCGGATTATGCAGTAGCATATAACAATCGGGGAAATGCTTATTCTAAGAAAGGCGAATATGACAAGGCAATAGAAGATTACAATAAAGCCATTGATTTGAAGCCGGATTTTGCAGAAGCATATAACAATCGGGGAATTGCTTATGATAAGAAAGGCGACTATGACAAGGCAATAGAAGATTTCACTAAAGCCATTGAATTGAAGCCGGATTATGCAGACGCATATTACAATCGGGGAATTACTTATTTAAAGAAAGGCGACTATGACAAGGTAATAGAAGATTGCAATAAAGCCATTGAATTGAAGTCGGATAATGCAGCCGCATATTTTATGCGGGG
>JAISNL010000052.1 GCA_031276235.1 Prevotellaceae bacterium
TTCGCACAGCGTTTGGAAGACGGCGGACGGTCGTATCGTGGACTTGCACCTGATTGAATTTGACGATGCGGGAATTGCACACTATGAAAACGATACCTATCCCGAAGGTGGACTCGACGGTAAGGGCGAGATCGGTGGCGTCGTAGTACGCTGTGTTTCCCCCGAAGCGCAAATACTATTTCATCAGGGATACAAACACGATGACAACGATGTTCATGATGTACTGTTGCTCTGCGAAATATTTGGATTTGCCGTCCCTGACGAATACAAAAAATATTGATACCTGCCGAAATATGAATGATTTATCGAACCGCTTTTATATTGCCGAGATGCAGACGTGCGAGGTAAAAGAAGTGGCAAATCTGCTAACCGACGCTTTTGAAACCAATCCTGCATATTCTCTGATTTTCCATAAAAACGACTTGCGGGAAGGTTTGCTGTGGTTATTCCGAACAAATTTGGTCTTGCTTAATCGGCGGCAGAGATTGACCCGCGTCGTAAAAGAAAAAAAATCCGGCGACATTGTGGGGACATTTACATTGCTTCCGCCGGAAGGCGTAAAAAGAACTTTGGGCGATTATTTACGGGTCAATCTGTTTGAATTTATTTACCGGTTTGGGTTTTACGCTCTGTATCGAATGGTCGGTTTGGACGGTTGCAATAAAACGATTCTGCACGAAGCCATGAAATCAACGAAATATTATTATCTGTCGATGGTTGTTGTAAACGCGGCATACAGAGGAAAAGGCCTCGGGTCTTTCGCCGTCGGCAGTTGTTTGGACGAATTGCGCACGACTGAAAATCAATGTCATTTGTTGGGGCTAACGACTCAACTGCAGGAAAATGTTTCGTTTTATTCCCGATTGGGATTTGAAGTAATCAATGAAGGAAAAGTGGTTTTCGGAAAAAACCGTTATTATAACTGGAATATGAAATGTACAATATAGAAACGGAAAGTAACACGTTTGATTTTTTAACTACTTTTGCGCAATCATTGAAATAAAAACAGCGATAAGTAAAAAAGAAACAATAACGGTACATGGGACGGAGATTATTCTGTTGTCGCACAAAAAAGAAGATTATATATCTTTGACGGACATGGTGAAATACAGGAATATTTTTGAACCGTTTTCTAAATACAGGGTTTGCCATGTTTTTTGTTTTTGCCGCTAAGTTACTCTATTAATAAGAGAATTTTGCTTTTGAGATAGCCTCCTTGCGTTTATTCCGGAATGACGTTAATGCTTCTTCAACTATCAACTGAATTTGATAAATGCGGCTAATCAGTATAATATAAAATAATTTGTTGTAAATACATTGTAATTTGGGAATTTTGCTTACATTTGTTACATGCTTTTTAAAGAAATCACAGGTCAATATGAATTAAAACGGCAACTGATACAGACAGTAACAGACAAACGTATCAGCCATGCGCAACTTTTTGTCGGCTCTGAAGGCAGCGGAAATTTAGCTTTGGCAATAGCCTACGCTCAGTATATATGCTGCCAGAATAAACAGGACGGCGACTCGTGCGGACATTGTAAATCGTGCATAAAATTTCAAAAACTTGTACATCCCGACCTGCATTTTGCTTTCCCTGTAAATACGATAAAAAACAGCAAACAAAAAAGAGATGAAATAACAAGCGACAGTTTTATTGCCGAATGGCGCAAACTGCTTACAGGTTTTCCTTATTTGAGCGAACAAAACTGGTACGAATATCTCGGCATCGAAAACAAACAGGGCAATATCGGTAAATCGGACGCAGAAGCCATTCAGCAAAAAATGATTTTTAAACCTTTTGAAGCCGAGTATAAATTCATGATTATATGGTTGCCGGAAAGGATGAATACAACTGCGGCAAACAAACTCCTGAAATTAATTGAAGAACCTCCTGCAAATACATTGTTTTTACTTGCTTCAAAAAATATCGACCAGATAATAAAAACAATACTTTCGAGAACGCAACTGATAAGAGTACCGTCTGTTGACACACAGTCGATGCAGAAAATGCTTGCCGAAAAATATGATTTATCTCCGAATGAAACGCAAGTGTTGACGCGGCTGGCGGCTGGCGATGTGCTGGCGGCAATAAAAATTTATGAACGGCACGAAGCAGAACAGGATTTTTTTGACAATTTCAAATTAATGATGCGATTTGCATACGCCCAAAAATTTGTAGAATTGCTGAACTGGGTAGAAGAAATAGTAAAACTTGGACGCGAACAGCAAAAAAGTTTTTTGCATTTTTGCCAGCAAATGATACGCGAAACTTTTATTATGAACATGCAAATACAGAATATTAGTTATTTAACCGACAGAGAACAGGATTTTGCTCAAAAATTATCACAGTTTATTACCCCAAAAAACGTTGAAAGTATTTATGCGGCTCTAAACCTTGCCGCATCTCATATTGAACATAACGGAAACCAAAAAATAATATTCAGCGATTTAGCAATAAAATTTGCAGAATTGCTCATAAAAACATAATTTTTGTAACTTCGCAAAAATTTAATATAAAATGAACGATAAAGAAAAAAATATAGACTACTATTTACGCGGTTGTAAAATTTGCTGTAAAGAACAGGGCGAATGTAAAGCCTGTTTGACTGCAAGCGGGCAAAAATTTTCAACAACCGACTGGCTCAACGGTATCAAAAACAACGACGACAGTAACTTTGTAGAAGTACAATTTAAAAATACGCGCAAAAATTTTTATATAAACGAAAATAACATAAGCCTTAGAAAAGGCGATATTGTTGCAGTTGAAGCCGTATCCGGACATGACATCGGCATAGTTTCGCTGTGCGGAAATTTAGTGAAACGGCAAATGAGAAAACGCGGAATAGACGAATCGCGCTACGAATTTAAAAAAATTTACCGCAAAGCGCGTGCCGGCGATATAGAAAAATGGCAGGATGCAATAGCCCTCGAACATCCCACCATGATTAAATCGCGGCAACTTGCCGCCAAACTTAATTTAAGCATGAAAATAGGAGATGTGGAATATCAGGGCGACAAAACAAAAGCAATATTCTATTATATAGCAGATGAACGCGTAGATTTTCGAGAATTGATAAAAATACTTGCCGAAAATTTTCATATCCGCATAGAAATGAAACAAATAGGAGCGCGTCAGGAAGCAGGACTTATCGGCGGAATAGGACCCTGCGGACGCGAACTTTGCTGCGCACAGTGGCTTGGCTCATTTATATCGGTTACAACAGGAGCGGCACGCTATCAGGAATTATCTCCAAATCCGCAAAAACTTGCAGGGCAATGCTGTAAACTGAAATGCTGCTTGAATTACGAATTAGACCTGTATATGGAGGCAATCAAGGACTTTCCCAAAATCAATGCACCTCTCGAACTTGTGGATGGAACAGCCTATCTTGTAAAAATAGATGTGCTGAAAAAAATAATGTATTTTTCATATTCAAACGACAATACAGGCACAAGTATCGGTTTGACTGTTAATCGTGTGAAAAAATTACTGGAACTTAACAGACAGGGAATAAAAATAGAAAAACTTGACGATGCGGCAGCCCAGAGCATACAGACTGTAACCCACATTATAGGCGAAGACAGCATAACAAGATTCGACAGCAAGGAAAAAAATAAAAAAAACCATCAGCACAGCAACAATAAGCCAAAAGAACAGGTTGAAAAGATGCAGGAAAATAAAATAAACAAACCATCTCGAAAAAAGAAATTCAAAAGATGGAAATCAAACCGTCAAAAAGAAGACCAAACCAATGAAAAATAAACTGATTATTGCCGCCTCTGTCATTATTCTGTTTACATCGTGCGCCGACAACAGTATTTATCGCCAAAGCAGACCAATAGCAAACGCAGGCTGGCACAAAGACAGCGCCATGCGATTTATAGCGCCTGTTGCCGATACCGTCAGCGAATTTGAAATTTACCTGCATGTTCGCAATACAAACGACTATCCGTTTCAAAACCTGTACCTGTTTATAGAAACAACATCGCCGCGCGGAATATCCGTTGCCGATACCGTAAATCTTTTAATTGCAGACGACTATGGCAGATGGACAGGCAAAAGCATTTCACGCATTTGGGAAAACGGTTTTCCGTATCTGACGGGAATTAAATTTGCAAATTCTGGAAATTATATATTCAATATACGGCAAGGAATGCGCCGCGATATTCTGAACGGAATAAGCGATGTAGGAATTGAAATAAAATACAGAGAATAGCACAGTGAGCAAAAAAGACAAGTTAGGCAAATTCAAGGAAAATGCAACATTTACATCGCTTTATCAGCCAGAAACTGATACTGTACTGAAAAACGATTACGAACACAAGGGCAAATGGAATACTGATGTATTCAAAAATAGTAATCCCATAGTTTTAGAACTTGGATGCGGCAAAGGCGAATACACAATAACACTGGCGCAAAAATTCCCCGATAAAAATTTCATCGGTATCGACATTAAAGGAGCGCGTCTGTGGAAAGGCGCTAAATTTGCACACGGCAACAAACTCGAAAATGTAGCGTTTATCCGCACTCGAATTGATTTTATAACATCGTTTTTTGCCGAAAACGAAATTTCCGAAATTTGGATCACATTTGCCGACCCGCAATTAAAACGCAGCAGAAAACGACTTACAGGAATAATGTTTTTGAACAGATATAAAAAAATATTAAAAGACAGAGGAATTATTCATTTGAAAACCGACAGCAGATTTTTGCACGAATACACTCTCGAACTTGCAATACAAAACAGTCTGCAAATAATAGAAGCCAACAGCGATATTTACGGCAGCAATCGCGCCGACGATATTTTGTCAATAAAAACGTTTTACGAACAGCAGTTTTTGAAGCAGGGATTTGCCATAACATATCTTGCTTTTTGTCTGAACAGCGCATCCGCGCTCAAAGAACCTGTGTGGGAAAAAGAAAAATACGTCAGATGATATTTGCAGCGCCTGCCTGCATTGTCGCCGACCTGTACAGATTGCAACACTTACGCAAATGGGAAGCAGTTGCACAATCTTTCTTAAAGAGCCGCCTAAAATTACTTTGCATCAACTGTTGACAGTTGAATAATTTACAGATGCAATAGAGCAGGCATTAATGGTGCATTAAATGAAAAGACAGATTTTGAGACATCATACAATGTATGGTATCACCCGTTTTGCAACGCAATATTTTATTTTGAGTGCCGGTTCAAAAGTCTTTGCTTTCAAACTTTTCGATACATTTTTTCCATTCGTCAGGGATTAGAAAGGATGTGCCGCTTTGTACATCGAGGGTTGAAAAGACGCAATGTGATTTCACTTTTATATTGCCGCGGTCGTCAATTATCTGCTGATTCATATCGATGCTGCGGTTGCCGATTTTTATAATTTCGGTTGTAACAAATATTGTGTCATCGATTAGCGTAGGCAGCAAAAAATCATTGTCAATGTGAACGATAACAACTATTTTTTCATCCCATTTTATAAATTTTGAAATAGTTTTTTTCAAATAATCCAGCCTTGCAACGTCCAGATATTGGGAATATATTGAATTATTTACGTGTCCAAGTCGGTCGATGTCGCTGAAACGGATTTGAATTGGAATTTTATGCATGTCGTTTGTTTGTTATTTAAATTATTTTCTGATTACTTCTACCTCATTTTTCAATCCCAATTTTATTATAGCAGATGGTTTGTAAGTAGGTTTTCCTTCAAATCTTCTGTTCACCATAAGGTCAACGCTGTTACGTATTTCCAATGATATTTCATCTAATTTTTGAGGATATTTTTCACCCGAAATATTTGCAGATGTTGACACTATGGGGCGATTTAATGCAAATATAAGGTTTTTGCAAAATTCATGTTTTGCTACTCGGATTCCTATTGTTCCATCTGCGGCAATAAGGTTGGGCGCAAGGTTTACCGCCTGAGGGTAAATTATTGTAAGCGGGCTGTCGCTCAGTTCAATCAGGTCGGATGCGATATTTGGAATTTGTTTTACGTATCGCGAAATTCTGTTGGCAGAATCAACAAGCACAAGCATTGATTTGCTGTCGTTGCGGCGTTTTATTCTGTAAATTTTTTCAACCGCATCTGCGTTTGTTGCATCGCAGCCTATTCCCCATACGGTATCGGTAGGATACAGTATTATTCCGCCGTTTTTGAGGATTTCAACAGTTCTTTTTATTTCATTTTTCATCGTTTATTTTGAATTTTACTATTACTGGATAATGGTCTGAATATTTTATTGTTTTTTCTACTCTGTATTCCATTACTGAAATATTTTTGTCAATAAATATGTAATCTATCCTCAGAAATGAAAACAGTTTTTTGTATGTATTTGATATTCCGCTGCCAGCTTCAATAAATGCGTCGTTCATTTTGCCTCTTATTTTCTGATATGAATATGACATCGGAGTGTCGTTGAAATCGCCGCAAATGATTGTAGGATATTTTGATTTTGATATTTCAACGGCAATGAGTTCCACCTGTTTGGAACGTTTTATAAAAGCGTTGCGCAGATTTACGACCACGCGTTTCAATTCGCTTCCATAATTTGCATTTTTTGATGTTAACCGTTGCTGCGTTCCATCTGGATTGAAGTTTGTTGACTGTAAATGGCACGA
This sequence comes from Prevotellaceae bacterium, assembly GCA_031276235.1. GTDB lineage: Bacteria > Bacteroidota > Bacteroidia > Bacteroidales > UBA932 > JAIRKV01. Next base: position 6,612 of record JAISNL010000052.1, read on the forward strand.
GTAGGTTCGTACAATTTTTCCGTTGATATTTATATCTGCAAAAACAAGACAAGTGCCTGCAAAATTAAAGTTTTGTCTGTTTACAAAAGGATATTTGCTGAAAATTTTTTGACCTCCGTAATTTCCGTATGTGTATGTATATTTCTGATACAGTTTTAACAAATTGTTATGGTTGTTTAATTTTTCATTGTTCGGCGTATATTCCTGCAGGCAAATTATATCGGCGTCTTCGGCAAGTAAAAAGTCGGTAATTTCGTTGTATGTTGCTTTATAAGTGTCAATATTTTTAAAATCATGTACGTTGTAGCTTATTATTTTTACAATATTTTCGTTATCGGTTTTGCCGCCTGAAAATTGCAAAAATCTGCCTGCAAAAAAGACTGATATTGCAAATATTGCAAGGCTATAATATGCAGTTTTGCTTTTTAGGGCAAACAATGTTATAATAAACAAAATATTAATTACAAAAATAGCGGGAAAGAACAGTCCAAACAGTTGAAAAATCCAATATTTTGAGGGGTTTATGTAACATGCCGCTATTGACATTAATAATATTGTTGCATTCAGTATTGCTGTTATTTTCAATAGAAATAAAAATATTTTTGCAACATTTTTCATTCGGATATTTATTGATTTAATAAAAGATGTTTCGTTTTTTATTCCAAAGTTTTATTAGAATAAATCCGAAAATCATTCCGCCCAAATGCGCCGTATGCGCTATTCCGCCGCCAACAGGATTGTTTATTGCCAAATACAGTTCAATTGCTCCATAAATCATTACAAAATATTTTGTTTTTAATGCTATTGGAGGAAACAGCAATCGCAAAACCGTATTGGGGAATAACATTCCAAAGCCGAGCAAAACGCCAAAAACCGCTCCTGATGCGCCAATAACGGGAATACTTGTAATTTCGTCCCAATGCCGCATGTAAATATCTTTATCAATCAATTCCGGATGCGATTCGAGCAACGATTTCATGTTTTCAAGCAGCGCAGGATTTATATGCGATTCGACAGAATTAAGCAGAAAATAATTTACAAGCGTATAAATAGCCGCCGCTCCCAGTCCCGTAACAAAATAGTATATAAAAAATCGCTGCGAACCCCAAACTTTTTCAAGTATTTTGCCAAACATCCACAAAGCGTACATGTTGAATATCAAATGAAAAATGCCGACGTGCATGAACATGTGCGTAACAAACTGATAGGGTTTGAAAAATGGCGATGACGGATAAAACAGAGCAAAACTGCTAATATTAAATGCATTGCTTGCTATCAGCATCAACACGTTTACGATTATTATGTTTGTTACAACAGGCGTTGATTTGTCGAAAATTGTATTTGTCGTATAGCTCATTGTGTTATTTTAAAAATCGTGTTTGTATTTCGTCCAATGTTATTATTGTCAGTGCGGGCTTGCCTTCCGGACAAATATTGGGATTGCTGCACGCCAGCAGTTTGCCTGCAATATCGTTCATTTCTTCGGCGTTCAGTATTTTGTTGCCTATTGCTGCTACTTTTGCCAAAGCCAAAGCCAGCCGTTCTTTGCTCTTTTTTTCAAAGTTGCCTGTTTCGTCTTTCAGGTCGTCAATTATTGCATGTACAATATTTTCCGCATCGGTATTTTCGGCATTTGGCGGCAGTCCGTAAACTGCTATCGTATTTTTTCCGAAAATCCTTATATCAAAACCCAATTTATGCAGATTATCAATATGCTCGGAAATTATTATAAAATCCATTGCGCTCAATTCTATTGTTTGAGGGAAAATTTCCTGCTGTACGATGTTATTGTCTGACGATTCAAGATTTATTAAAAACTGTTCAAACAGTATTCTTTGATGTGCGCGTTTTTGGTCAATTATCATTAATCCTGATTTTGCATTTGTGCCTATGTATCTGTCTTTTATCTGTATAAATTTTTCTGCCAGAGATTGAGGCGAATTAAATAATTTCGGAATATTATCGTCATTTTTTCCAAATTCAAATGTTTCTGCGCCTTCGTAAATTTTTTGCCAGTTCGCATCGATTTTTTCCTGTTTGAATCCGCTGCTTTTTCTTTCTGTTTCAAAAGGATTGAAAGTTTCGTCAACTGTCAGTTTCGGCATTACAATTTTTGTATTTGGCGTCAGTACGGGAATATCTATTCGATTTTCGATATCGAAATCAATTTTGGGCGCAAGAGCAAATTTTCCAAGCGCTTCGCGCACTGCTGCATTCAGTATTTGCCATATTGTTTGTTCTTCGCTGAATTTTATTTCAACTTTTGTGGGATGAATATTTACGTCCAAATTTTCGGGTTCTACCGTTAAATACAGAAAAAAAACAGGATAAACGCCGGATTGAATCAATTGTTCATAAGCATTGATAACGGCTTTTTGCAAGTATGCGCTTTTGAAGAATCTGTTGTTTGCAAAGAAAAATTGTTCGCCGGCAGTTTTTCGAGTATATTCGGGTTTGCCAATATAACCTTCTATTTTCACTATGTTTGTATCTGCTTTCACGGCAATGAGGTTGTTGCCGGTATTTTTTCCGAACATTTCCGTAATTCGCTGCTTGATATTGCCTTTGCATAACTTATATATTGCAGTTCCGTTTGATGCAAGCGTAAATTCGATATGAGGATTGCAAAGTGCAACACGCTGAAATTCACTCATTATGTGTTTCAATTCTACATTATCAGATTTTAGAAACTTGCGTCTTGCAGGAACATTAAAAAACAGATTCCGTATTGAAAACGACGAACCTGCCGGGCAACTTACGGTTTCCTGACTTACGAGCGTTGAGGCGTTTATCAATATTTGCGTGCCTGTTTCATCTTCCTGTTGCCGAGTTTTAAGTTCTACTTCGGCAATGGAAGCAATTGAAGCCAGAGCTTCGCCGCGAAATCCGAAAGTATATAATTTTAACAAATCGTCAGCCGAAGATATTTTTGATGTTGCGTGCCGTTCAAACGACAGACGTGCGTCGGTATCGCTCATTCCAGAACCATTGTCAGTTACTTGAATTAATGTTCGTCCGGCATCTTTCACTGTTATGTTTATTGACGTGCTTCCTGCATCAACCGAATTTTCAACCAACTCTTTTATAACCGAAGCAGGACGCTGAATTACTTCGCCTGCCGCTATTTGATTTGCAACGCTATCGGGTAAAACTCTTATCATTATCAGTTTGTATTTTCTGTTTCAACATCATCGTCAACAATTATTATTTGAGTTTCTGGATTCCAGTCGTATTTTCCCGTACTGTCTGAATTTTCGTATTTTGTTTTTTTATTATAATTTTCGGGATTTATAAGATATGAAAAATTACGTACTGAAACAAAAATTGCAATTATAAAAAGTAAAATTGCTGCATAAACAAAAAGACGCTTGTTGGGCAGTTTTGCTTCGGCGCGTTTTTGGTCAACGGAATAAGCCTTTCTGAAATTGATATTTTCGCGTTTAAAAACATATTCGCCATCATTATTTTGCTTTGAACTTTCTTCAATTTTACGAATGCGTTCGTCCAATTCTTCCTTATCTGCATCGTAATATCTTGGTTTATACTTAAAAACGCGATGTTTAGGTATTTTGAAAAAAGTTATTTTCATATTTTTGTCTTCATATTTTTATTTGATCAATTTACAAAGATAAATAATTTTGCTGAAAATGATAAACAAAATATATAACTTTGCAGCCGGTTGAAACGCATAACATGCAAACTATACATATTAAAACGGCAACAGACAGATATTCGCAAATATTGGCAGGTGAAGATTTTACAAAACTCCAGAATCATTTGCCTTCGCAAAATGTCATTGTTATAATCGATGAAAATATTTTCGATTTATACCCGTTCTTCAGAAATTTTAACTGTATAAAAATACATGCAAGCGAAGACAAAAAAACACTTGAAACTGTCGAAGATATAATTTCAAAATTGATTGAATTGCAAGCCGACAGATCAACATTTATTGTAGGCGCAGGCGGAGGCATAACTTGCGATATTGCAGGCTTTTCGGCATCGGTTTATATGCGCGGTTTGCAATTCGGATTTATTTCTACATCGCTTTTATCTCAGGCAGATGCCTCGATTGGAGGAAAAAACGGAGTCAATTTTAACGGTTTCAAAAACATGATAGGTACTTTCAATCAACCCGAATTTGTAATTTGCGATACAAATATGCTTGACACTCTTCCTCAAAATGAATTTACAGGCGGATTGAGCGAAATTGTGAAAATTGCTCTGATAAAAGATTGCAAAATGTTTGATTTCATAGAATATCATGCAGATGCGATTGTGCAACGCAACAAAACAGTTTTACAGGAACTGATTGCAAAATCCATACAGCACAAGGCTGATATTATAGCAAAAGATGAGTTTGAAAAAGGTGAACGCCGAATTTTGAATTTCGGACATACGCTTGCACATGCAATTGAACGACATTCGGATATTTCGCATGGATTTGCCGTAAGCATCGGAATAATGTTTGCTGCGACAATTTCTAAACATTTAGATTTGATTTCCAATAATGATGTTGTCCGTATCAAAAATCTGCTTTCAAAATTGGGCTTGCCTGTACATACAAATATTGACAGCAAAATGTTGTGCAAAGCCATTATTGCCGACAAGAAAAAAAATGATGATGAAATACATTTTATATTGATACAGGCAATAGGAAAATCGTCAGAAAAAAGTATAAAAATTAATGACTTTAAAAATTTAGTTTCAATTTTCAAATAATTATGATTTGTACAAGCATCATAGAGCGTAATATTGATAAATGCATTAAAATATTGAAACAATGCGAAATGGCAGAATTGAGATTAGACAGGATACAGCCAGAACCTAATGCAGTAAAACAACTGATGTCGTTAAAAATTCCTGTAATTGCAACTTGCCGCGCCGGAATTTATAACGATGATAAACGACTGGAACTGTTGACAATTGCAGTACAAAATGGAGCAGCCTATATTGATATCGAACTCGAGTCAAACGAACATTACAAAAAACAACTTATTGACCTTGCCCGCTCTTGCAACTGTAAAATAATAATATCATATCATAACTACAACGAAACGCCCGATGTCTGCACACTCAAAAGTATTGTTGCTCAAGCCGGAACATTCAACCCCGATTTCGTAAAAATTGCAACCCGCGCGTTGTCAATTGAGGACAATTATGCAATTTTGTCATTATATGAAACTGAAAAAAACTTAATCGCATTTACAATGGGAAAATTGGGAAAAAAGTCGCGAATAAAAAGTTTGCAACTCGGTTCTCCCTTTATTTATGCGTCTTACACAAAAAAACAGCAAGCGGCAGAAGGTCAGTTCACCATGAACGAACTTAAAAAAATATTGGAAAGATGAAAAAAAAATTTGCACTTGTCGGAAAACCAGTATCGCACAGCAAAAGTCCTGCTTTGTTCAAAGCTGCTTATGGCGATTGCGATTTTGAATATTCGCTAATTGAAACTGACGATGTAAAACATGTGGAAAATCTGTTACGGAATGGCACATTATGCGGAGTAAACGTTACCATACCAATAAAAATCAAAGCGCTGACAATTGTTGACGAAACAGACACAACAGCCGAAATGACAGGAGCGGCAAACGTAATAATTGCAAATGACAGCAAATTGAAGGCGTACAATACAGATTATCTGGGCATTTTACATACATTGACCGATTTTAATATTGATGTTGCAAGCAAAGAATGTTTGATTATTGGAGCGGGAGGAGCAGGAAGAGCAGTAGCTTTTGCTTTGCACAAACTCGGTGCAAATATTACCGTGGCAAATCGAACATCAGGCAAATCAGATAGCATTGCCGAAAAAATAAATTGTAAAGTAATAAACATGGCTGAAATAAATGCAAATGTTTCAAACAAAAAAATGATTGTAAATACTTTACCTGCCGATATTTGTATTGTTGATGAACAATATCTGGACGCGCGTCAAATTATTTTTGACGCCTCGCCTCATCAATCTGCTTTTTTGAAAATGGCACAAATGAAAGGCTGCAAATGTATTGACGGCAGATTTTGGTTATTGCATCAAGGCATTGCGGCATACAAAATTTTCACTCATCAGCAACCTGATATTGATTCAATGCGTAAAATATTAAATATATGAATTATGCAAATAAAGTTAAGCCCCTGCAAAATACGTGGAAATGTTTGCGCTCCATCGTCAAAAAGCATGTTGATACGAGCGCTCGCAGCTTCGATTTTGTGCAAAGAGAAAACAATAATTAGAAATTTCACTTTGTGCGATGATGCCGAAAGCGCAATGAATATAATAAAATCGCTTGGAGCAGAAGTAGTTATAAATAAACACAAAATGCAAATAGCAATCAAACATGTAAATAAAACAACACGTTTGCATTGTGGCGAATCGGCATTGTGTTTGAGAATATTTACGCCTGTCGTTGCATTTTTTTCGGACGATTTTGAAGTATCAGGTAAAAATACTCTTTTGAACAGAAATATTAACGATTTGTTAAAAGCCTTGAATTTGTTCGGATTGCAATGCGAAAACAGAGAAAAACTTCCCGTGCGGGTAACAGGAAAAATAAACGGAGGCGAAATGAAAATTGATGCAGGCGGCACATCTCAAACCCTTTCCGGTTTGCTGACAATATTACCGCTTTGTAACGAAAACTCGGTTATTGATGTTGAAAATCTTCACAGCAAACCTTATATTGATTTAACAATAAGCATTTTGGAAAAATTTGGCATAAAAATTATCAATGAAGATTATAAAAGATTTTTTATCGAAGGCAATCAAACTTACAAGGCTTGCAGGTTGAATGTAGAAGGCGACTGGAGCGGAGCATCGTGTTTGCTGGCGGCAGCGGCAACAGTCGGAAGCATTACAATAGAAAATTTAAATTCGCAATCAAAGCAAGCCGATGTAGCGATGCTTGATGTGTTGAGGCTTTGCGGCGCAGAAATTATGATTAAAAAAAATAAAATTACAGTTAAAAAAAATCAGTTAAACGCATTTGAATTTGATGCAACCGATTGTCCTGATTTATTTCCCGCAATCGTAGCATTAGCCTCAAGTTGCAAAGGCACAAGCATTGTGCGAGGCGCATTGAGACTGCAAAACAAAGAAAGCGACAGAGCGGAAATTTTGAAAGGCGAATTTGCCAAACTTAACATAAAAATTGATATTGAAAATAACGTTATGTATATCTGCGGAGGAAATATCTGCGCTTCATCTGTTAATTCTCACGGCGATCATAGAATAGCCATGGCTTTGGCTGCAGCATCTGCCTGCGCAAGCGGAAATATTATAATTGAAAATGCCGAATGTGTTGCAAAATCGTATCCTGATTTTTGGATAGATTTTTCAAAAGTTACAAATCAATGTATTGTACGGTTCGAATGATATTTTATTCGAGCAGTTTGTTTTTTTGTTTTTCAAATTCTTCTTTTGTAATAATTCCTTCGTCAAACAAGGCTTTTAACTTTCGTATTTCGTCTGCAACGCTGAAATTGCTTGTGTTTTTTCCCTGTACTTCGACTGGTTTCGTTTCAGGTTCTGCATCTTTAGTTGTTATGTTATTGGTTTGCGGTATCACTATTTCTCCTGCATTTAAAGATTTTTCGAGATAGCAGTACAGATTTTTCTTCTTGGGAAGATAATACAAGATAATCAACCAGTTTTTTTCGTTTTGACGGTTTATTATCTGTTTGATTTTTTTTACCATTACTTTTTCACCCGAATAAAGAGCATAAACGTTTTTGGTAAATTTGTGCGTAAGTTTAGTAAGCATTTCTGCAGGTTCATGAAATATGTATGCAAAACAATTTTCATAACAACTTGTTGGATTGCCCAAATAAATCACATCGCCTTCGTTCAGTACTGTTCCGTTTTTCAAATGCAGAGTTTTGCCGTTCAGTTGCGCAAAATCGTCCGATTGTGTTTTGCCTGTTTGCACCAGACAAGTAATTGTAATAAATGTTATAAATATCTTTTTCATAAATTTTTATTTTTTACAGTGATAATCATAAATCATATTTGCAAAAAGCAACGTGTCAGTCATTCGTATTTTCTGTTTCTGATTTGGTTTCAATATTCTTTTTTTCCTGTTCAGGTTCAATATTTTCTGTTTCTGATTTGGCTTCAATATTCTTTTTTTCCTGTTCAGGTTCAATATTTTCTGTTTCTGATTTGGCTTCAATATTATTTTTTTCCTGTTAAGGTTAAATATTTGGTG
>JAISNL010000067.1 GCA_031276235.1 Prevotellaceae bacterium
TCGAATGGCGTTATCGTATTGTGGATATGTTTTCATATTGTCAAAAGCAATTCGCAAAGGTTGTATTGCAATTTGGCTCAACAGTTTTGTTTTTTCTTCGGTAAATAGCCGTGCATCAACACCCTGATTGAAATCAACGTAGCGTTGTTTGGGCAATTTACGGAAATATTTTGAGTAAAGCAGTAAAATTTCATTAGCGATTTTCAATAAATTTTCTTTTGTTGCTGTATGAAAACTTAATAAAAAATTGTCAGACAAAAAATTATAAAAAATTTGTTTGGTATTCCCTCTTAGTCGGTTTAATAACAATAAATTAAGTTCAAATAACTTTTTTATATATGCGTTATCGTTTGTCCCGTTTTTTAAATTTTTCAACGCAATTTCATATTCGTTTGACTCTGTAATTGTCGCATTTTTTGCGAAACCACAATCAATAATCTCTTGAATTATTTCAGGGAATCGAGGCGAAGCCAAAACATTATTATCGAGAAGTAATAAATTTCGTTGTTCCCCAAAAATTGATTTTGTTTCCTCAATTTTTTGTTTCATTGGAATATAATCACAAAACTCAGGCTCTAATGTCGGCACCGCACAAAATGGACATTCACGAATACAACCGCGTGTCATATAACCGTAGTAGGCGTTGCTTGCAGGGTATTTGTAATTCGTTTCGTCTAAAATAGAATAGTCCAAAGGTAATGTATCAACAATAATTTTATTGTTTTTATCTAACATACCTGGCTTATTCAAAAGTCCTCTAATTGGTTTTATACCAGTTTCTTTTATCATATCTTCGTAAAGTAAAGTTGCAGAAATTCCACCGACAAAAACATCTTTGTCGCTCTTTACAAGCGTTTTTGCAAAATTGATTGTTTCAATCGTGATTTTCCAATAAAAAGTAAAAAGCGTTGCTATATATACTCTGTCAAACAATGGCTCTTTTTTGTAAAGTTTATTTTTATAGCATTTTTTGCTTCCTTCTAATGCTAATTTAAGCAGATTTTGGAAACTACATTTGTCAAGATTGATATTGTCTAAATATATTAGTTTGCCAGTTTCGATATAGTTGAAAATACTCTCAAATTTCGTATTCCAATTTATTGAATTATCAATATTTTCTAATTTTTGAATACAATCTTTTGTAAGCAAATTGACCACTAATGATTTTAAGTTGCCTTTGAAAAACACAACATTATCACCGAGTTTTCGGTGATAAGTTGCAATTTTCATTAATCCAATCGGTGGATATTTATTCTTATAATTTGGCTCTATTAACAATATATTTCGATTCATTTATTAAACTCTTCTTCTATTTTTTGGATTAATTCTTCTGCTGTTGATTTAATAAGGTTTGTACGAAGAATTGCATAAACTTTTTTCAAAACATTTTCTTCTTGTGAAGATAAAGTTTGGGGTGTTGCTATTAGTTGCTGTACAGTTTGTGGTTTGTTCAGTACCACTTTGGATGGAGTATTATCTTTTTGTTCTGGTGTAAAATCAAAACCTGATTCTTTGATGCTTTCGTCTAAAACACTGTATATTACAGAATCTTTTTCTTTGTACTTATTCAATATGCGTGGAATAAAATTTTTTGCATCAGCGACTTTTTTTTCTAACCGTTCTATTTCGGTTGTTATTTTTTTCTTTTTTTGGTCGTCAAGAGTAGTGTCTTTTATTAACTTTTTGTTTTCTTCTAATTTTTGACTATTATTTATTGCAGAATTCTTTGTAGAGAAATCATAATAAACCGTATATATCCTATTAAATGCCTCTCTCAATTTTCTTGTTAATTGAGTACATTCTTCATTATCAAGGAAAAAATCTCTTCTTCCGTTAGGAATTAACTCTTTGTTTATTGCATAAATTTCACCAATAAAATACCTGTTTCCCAATTCTTTTTTATGAAATTCATCTAAACGATTTTCTAAACCAATTTGTATATTAGATTTTCGTAATCTAATACCTCTTTCTTTGTTTTCATCTGGAATTTGGTGCATTACTTTTGAAATACCATACCAACCCCAAAATAATAAGCTATCATTGTAACTTTCTTCAAAAAAATTGACCTCAACAATTGTGTCCTCTGTCGAAACTGCTTTATTATTGTAAATATAATCTTTGTAGCCTTTGAAAAGTTGGTCGGTATTTACATAAATATTGTATTCGTCAATTATAACTCCTTTTGCTTTAGCGTTTTCGTAAATTTTATTTTTGAAAGTAAAAGTATTTGCAAAAGGTACAGGTGCAACCATTGACAAATATTCTCTCACTTGTTGCGCATCTAACAACACTTCGCTTGTAACATTTTCCATTGTTACTTTAAAATAGTGGGAATTAGCATCATCATTGTTGTTGAAGGAATAATCGGTAATTATACTGATAATTTCGGCTGCATCATTTTTTACATCTACGTCATTAAATAATTCTTTCAAACGTTTTGCGTCCCAAGTCATTACGCTTTTTTTGTTCTCACCAAAATAAGAAGTTTCAAAAGTAAGTTTTTCGCAGTAGCCAAGCCCCCCCAGTCGTCCTATGCCACGAAAACCTTTATCCTCATATTTATTTTTTGTGGATTGTGCAATATTTCCCAAAAGAGGTAAAACTTCTGCCTGTTTTATACCTGTTGCATTGTCTTCAATAACAATCTTTTTCTTTTCATTATCTATCTGAATGTATATAGACGGCTCACTGTCAGATTGATATATTTTTTGTTTTTTAGCAATATCAATCTGGTCGGCAGCATTTTGTACATATTCACGATAAACAAAACGTGGGTCGTCATACATACCAACGGTAAGATTTTCAATGACATTTTTGCCTATTATAGGTGTAAATTTATCTGTATTACTCATTTGTAAAATTTATCTCTGATTTTTTGAGGAACATTATTTATATCTTCATCGTAACCGTGATATTTGTTGTCTGAATGGCATTTGAAACAAACAAAAGTTTGATTTACAGTATCATAATTGTAAAATTCATTGTCTTTTTTTACCGCATTGTCTAAAAGATTTTGGGGAATGGTCACGTCGTTACCGTCAAAACAGCTCAAAGGAAATACCCAAACTCCTCTTTCTTTTCGTTTACCTTTAAGTTTGTCGTGTTTTGAGTTATGCTCAAAGATATTTCTGAAGGTTGTATTGTAAAAATCTTGAATGGTTTGCTTTCCAACGCCGTGAATGACTGTATTGTGTTCTTTTGTCGTTGAATTAACCGTTTTGAGATTATCTGTTGTATTCCATCGACTGCTAAATGTGCAAAAAATATAATTTCCAGATCTGTGCATTTCTGAAATCAAATATTGAACTTCAATTTTTAAAGTGTCGATAAAATAATTATAGCAAATATCAGGAACGCTACGGGTCATTGAATTGTTATCAGCAATATAAGAAATAGTTCTATTATTAGATAAAAACTGTAATGCTCTCTTTTTAAAAGTAAATAGCTGTGCTGAATTTGGAATGGAATACGGAAATTGTTCTCGTATATTATTCAATAGTTCATTTCGAGCAACAAATTTCAAATTACTACATTTTTCAAATGCCTGTAAAAATATAACAAATTCACTTGCAAGACAATAATAAAATGATTGATTATCAAAAAAATCATTTTTGTCCCACACCACAGAAGATATATCTAACACTATTTTTACATCCATAATCAATTGTTTTTTGCCACTGCTTTTTTGGCTTGTGCTATTATTATCGCATCGTAATCTTCCGACTGTTCGACAAAATCACTTGGAAAATAGTCGAAAGTCCCCATATCGTCTAGATTCAATTTGTGGAATAAATGCTCCGCATCTCTTTGTTCTACGAATACAAGATTTATTTTTTCTGCTAAATTGTTGCTATCTTCTGCAACACGCCTTTTCATTCTTGTAATAAAATGGTCGCTGTGAGTTTCGACAACAAACTTTTTGCCGGTCAATGACAACGAATAAACAAAGTCAAAAAGCATACTTTGAACTTTCGGATGCAAATGAATTTCTGGTTGTTCCAAAATCAAAATACCATTTTGTGGCAATCTTAACCCCTCTACAATAATCGGCAAAACCTGACTGATACCAAAACCAACTTGTCTAATTGTAGATTCTACATCATAATGATTGACTACTTTTACAACATAACTGTCTTTGTATTTCTCTGTCTTTATATCTTTGGCAAGATTAAAAACATCACAGATCCAATATTTTACAGCATTGCTCAATGGCATCTGCTTTAATTCATTACTATTAATGTCGTAAAATTTAACAATATTATTCGCTTCTTCTTCAAAAAATTGTGCTGCATATTCGCCTTTACTTCCAATGCTTTTATTTTTGTTGTTTGCGTCAAAATTATCTTTTGGTTCTTCTCTTAATGGTCCAATATAAGAAACATTATTAAATATTTCGTTTATAATACTTTGGACTTCTTTTGTCTTTATTTCTATTGCTGAAGTTGTTTTAGGATTTTTATCAAATTCAGGATATTTTGGATTATCCATTTCTGCAAATAAGATTAAAGGTAAAAAAGATATTGTGTTGAGTGTTCCTTGAGTATTGATTGAATTATAGTTATTTACCAGCAACGCGCTGTCTGACAAGCAATGATACAAACCGCCTACATAGATAAAATCAACAAAATGCTCGCGTTTTGAGTCTTTTAATATAACTTTTACTTTTGACAAATAAACTTCTGTGTTATTCAACGAATATTCTGCTTTGATAGTCGCTTTCTCTATTCCAAAAATAGCAGGAAATTTATCCTTAATATGTTCTTTATCAAATTGTAATTCAAAACCCATAGAATTTTCAGTATTTTGCTTATACACCAATTTTTCAAAATTTCCCAATTTAAAATTTCCATCAAAAATCAATGCGGGATTTGCGGATTGTGCTTCTAATGTTTGTTTTAATATTAAAAGAAACTGTATAAATGCAGTTTTTCCGCTACTATTTACACCGGAAATGACGTTGATAGAATTAAAATTAAATCCATTTAATTGTCTAATTGTCTTAAAGTTATGTATCGATAAATTCATATTTCTATATATTTATTTAATTTACAAAAGTAATATTTTTTCGCCAAATGTTTTTAAGGTTATTCCTTATTATTATCCATTCTTAAATTGCTTGTAAAGTGGACGAGGGAATTTAATATTTAGGGGTGAACGAAAAATCGGATTTTGTAAAATGTATTCTCCTTGTTGCAAGCGTGTTAGCATTGTTTTATAGGTAGAAGGCATATATGTAAAATCCGATTTTGAAATCTCAATCACATTAGTGCGACCGTAGGCGTGCGTAGCGCAGTTTCCTTTTACGCGGTCGTGAATGTCGCTTTTGAACTGTTCGGCAGCAAAAAGAATGATACCCAAAGAACGTCCACGTTCTGTGATATCAAGTAGTTGCCGTAAAATTGGCGAAGTTTTCGGAACTTCTTTACTGCCGTATTTGTTCAATTCGTCAATAAAAATTATAATTTTTGACGGTACTTCAATATCATCGCGGTCAATTTGTCCAAGTTTCAAATCGTAAATTGCCCGCATAACATCACCAAAAACAAAGCCTTGTGTTTCTTCGTCTAATTTTGCAATATCAACCACAAAAACATCATTTTTCTGCATATTTTTTATTGCCTTTTGCAAACGAACTTCGCTGTTGTCTTTTTTGAGCGAATTTGAATATAGTTCAGGATTGCGAGTAAGTGTTTTGTTCAAAAGACGATAAAATTTTCGCCAACTCAACACCGAAATTGTTTTGTCTTTGCCGGTGTCGCCTTTTTCGCGATATTTTTTTATTTCATTGTCCAAATCCGTCCAACTTTCAATGCCATTAAAAGACAAATCGCCCGAAACAATTGTATTTACAATGCTTTCCATTGTTTGCGTAGGGTCGTCAATGTTGGCAAAAAGCAAGTCCAAACTTTCTTTATCATCTTTAAAAAGATATTTGTATTGATATGCCTTTTTGAGTTTTTGCTGACTTTTCACGTCTTCAATATCGGCATAAGTTGTTGATTTTATATCTTTTGAATATGGATAAAAATATTTTACATTTGAAAACGGCTTTATTTCCAAACCCAATTCTTCATACATTTTTTTGTCGCTGTCTGGTAATTCGTTGTTTGGCTCGTCTATTGCCAACAAATCACGACCTTTGACATTCAAAAATACAAATGCAACGCTCTCGTCTTTAATTTCTTTAAGGTATCTTTCCTGAATATTTTTGAGCAAAAACATTGCATAGGAGGTTTTGGTAGCCAAACCCGAAATTCCCGAAATATTGAGGTGAGCGCCTTCGGGTCCAATCAAAAAATGCGAATTAAAATGAACTGGAACTTTGATATTATCTTCACCTTCGTACATTTCGATAATTCCGCAAGGCAAAGGATTTTTCACATTTTGAAGTCCAAGCGCTTGTGTAACATCGTCTTTGTCGGCAAGTGTAACGACGGCACTGTCTAAAACAGGCGTGTAAATATTTTCGGTGTTTGCAACAACTCTTGCCTTAACATAATTCATTCCAATTCGTTGCGAGTAACCTTTTGAATCGACTTCACCAAAGTCGCTCGAAATGTAGCCCGCCAAAAAACTTGCTCCGTCTGTCAAATGTTGGATTTCTTCGACAACTCCAAATGTATAAGAGTTGTTCAAATGCTCCACTTTAACAACATCAAATAGTTTAATAATCAATCTTTTGTCTGTCCAAAAGAAAAATTCATCTACCGTTGTAGGTACTTTTTCTGTTGCTATGATTTTTCCTATTTTTTTCATTTTAAAATATGTTTAAAAAATTAATATCACTTAAATATTGGCTTTTAATGTAGCTTTCTGTCAAATAAACAGGGTACAAATGATTTGCCCAGCGGTCGTCTTTACCGTAACAAACAGGATTTCTTTCGTTTATAATGTTCGCCGTAATCAAATCAACTTCAAGACTGTCAAGCCCGTTCTCTATTTCTTCGTCCGTAATCAAAATCTTTTCCATCTTCAAAACGCCTGCAAATGGACTTGACGAGTATTTTTTCTCTCTAATTCTGACGTACCATATTGCAAAACATACTTCGCCAA
>JAISNL010000090.1 GCA_031276235.1 Prevotellaceae bacterium
AAAAGTAATTAAATTTTAATTAATTACAAATTTTCAAAAAAAAATATTTTTCACGAAAAAACGTCTAACTCACTGATAATCTGTTCCCGAAACTTAACATAATGTAAATTATAGGACAAAAAGCGTTCAGAGATGAATGTTAAAAAAAATTTTTTTGAGTAGAAAATAGTTTTTTTCTTTACCTACCTAAATCGTTATAGAGCCTTTTTTCCGGATTGCTTCACCCTTAGGGTTCGCAAAGGACTGTTCAAGTTTACAACAAGCGGGAAAGTAATTAGCTTTGCGAACGGCATCTTTGTGCCTGTGACGGTGATAATATTTTTCTTTCCCTTTGTTCTGTCGTTTGTTATTATTTGTTTTTTTGCATTTTTATTTCCGAGAATTTAGTGTTTATTTTTTCCTGCAAACATAAGATGATTAACCAACCACATTCAGTAAACAAAATTTATTGCTGTCTTTGTATATGAATTGAAAAAACAGTATATTTGCACGTTTTATTTATCAAAATAATATTATGCTTTTTGAAAATATAGATACGCATACATTTTCATATATCGTGTTGCCGATAATGATTTTTTTTGCTCGAATATGCGATGTAACCCTTGGCACTTTGCGCGTGATTTTTGTTGCACACGGGCATAAATATATTGCTCCGATACTCGGATTTTTTGAAGTTTTTATCTGGATTATTGTGATAAGCGAATTACTCAACAGTTCAAACAATATAATTTGTTATGCGGCTTATGCTGCAGGTTATGCGACCGGAAATTTTGTAGGAATGTTAGTAGATGAGCGAATTGCAATAGGTATGGTTTTTATTCGTATTTTTGCAACAACGGGAGGAAAAAAATTAGCCGAAAAATTTCATGACAGCGGATTTGGAGTAACATTAGTACATGCCGAAGGTTCTGAAGGTAATGTTGATATTTTGCAGGTTGTAGTAGCACGCAAATTTGGCGGCGAAATTCAAAAAATATTAAATGCCTTTAATCCAAATATTTTTTATGTTATTGAAGATGTGCGCAGTGTACGCAAAGGCATTTTCCCGAAAAAAAAATACGGCTTAAATTATCGTCGTCCCGGAAAATAATTGTACTTTTGCAGTTCGAAAAATAATTTTCATACTCAAATTGTCCTATGGTGTAATTGGCAACACGTCTGACTCTGGATCAGAAGACTTCAAGTTCGACCCTTGATAGGACAACAATACTAAAACGTTCTATCGCTCCGATTTTTTAATCAGAGAGGAAAGTCCGGGCAAGGCAGAGCGCCGTTCTGCAGAAAGTGCAGATATTCGTGAGAGTATAGAAAAAGTAACAGAAAATAACCGCTTATAATTTTCGCGCAAAATATTGAGCAAGGGTGAAAAGGTGAGGGTAAAAGCCCACCGTTATTGTCGGTAACGGCAATATTCGTACACACTAACGGCTTGCAAAACCATGTATATCGACATTTAAGAGTTGCTCGCTCGTTGTCGAGGGGTAGGTTGCTTAGACAAATGATAGAATTTTAATCGTAAGATTAAAAACAGAACCCGGCTTACAGTTTCAGTGTTTCAACCGATACAAATGTATCGGTTTTTTATTTTATATTACAAATGTAAAGTCGACAATTTTAAAATTTATCAAAAAAAATATACTTTAAAAGAGATTCTGATTTACGAAAGTAAACAAATCGAAATAACAATAATTTACAAATGTATATCACATATTTCAATTAATATATTGTTCTTATTATCAGTATTATATATACTGTTATTTGAATAAAAAAATCACTTATTAAGATTTATTTTTCTTATTATGATTAATTTTGTAACAATATAAAGTATTTTTAGCATATTAAATATATTGTAATCAGATAAATATATATAATATTTAAAGTAAATTTCTAAATAATTAACCGGTAATTTACACTTGTAAATACAGAATAACTATAACTTACTTTACATTTGTAAATGCAAATCTATATACATTTGTAAAAGAAATTTTGTTTACATTTGTAATCTGATTTATTTTTAATTTGACAATAAAATTTTGATTATTATGAAAGAAAAAGATAGAATTATAGCATTTATTAATGCCGAAAAATTATCGCCTGCTCGTTTTGCCGATATTATAGGCGTACAACCGGCAAATATTTCTCATATAATTTCGGAACGTAATAAACCCAGCCTTGAATTTATTCAAAAAATGTTGAAATCTTTTCCTCAACTTAATGCTGAATGGTTGATTACAGGAAAAGGTGAAATGTATAAAGAACCAAAAGAACAATCGCTTTTTGGCGATGAAGCAAATGCTTTATTTTCATCGAAAGTTTTTGATGACACACAAAATGTATGTAAAATAGACGAAAATCAAACCGAAAAAAGCATGAATAATGATAATGAAACCTTTGCTGTGCCTGAATCTGAATTAAAATATAATAACCGTGAGGTAGAACGCATAATTATTTGTTATTCTGATAAAACTTTTGAGTTTTACTTTCCAAGGTAAATTTTGAATCAATATATATTATTTAATTTATTGTCAATGATATCATTAACTTAACATTTGTAAATAATTGTCTTTACAAATTTTAAAAAAATCAACTGTAGCCATTATAAATTTTTATTTAATTTTGCATCAATAAAATTGCATTATATGTACAAATTTTTTCGTTTAATATTGTTTATGTTTAATCCGGAAAGGATTCATAATATTACAGTTAGTTTATTAAAAATAACCAAATATATTCCGTTTTTTAATATGTTGATGAGGTGGAACTATACAGTAAAATCGCCGCAACTTGAGCGTAAGGTATTGGGACTTAAATTCAAAAATCCTGTCGGCATGGCTGCAGGATTCGATAAAAATGCGGAAATTTATAACGAACTGTCCGACTTGGGATTTGGATTTGTGGAAGTAGGAACAATAACGCGGAAAGCTCAAAAAGGTAATGCAAAACCGCGATTATTCAGGCTTTTTAAAGATAAGGCAATCATCAATCGCATGGGACTTAATAATAACGGCGTTGACAGGGCGCTCGAAAATATACGCAAAAAACGCAGACAGGGTTTGATTATCGGCGGAAATATCGGTAAAAATACTGATATTGACAACGAAAATGCGCCAGTGGAATATGAAAAAACCTTATTGAGATTATACAATTATGTAGATTATTTTGTGATAAACATAAGTTGTCCGAATGTTGAAAATTTGCAAAACTTGCAAAATGCCGAATATCTTAAAAAATTACTTGGTCAGCTTACCGAATTTCGCAGGTTCAGAGATATTTACAAACCAATGTTGATAAAAATTTCACCAGATTTGAGTTTTGAACAGATTGATGAAATACTTGATGTAATACGCACAATAGGTATAGATGGAATTGTTGCAACTAATACTACAACATCTCGCAATAATCTGAAAACAAGTGCAAAGGAAATAAAGAAAATAGGCAATGGCGGTTTAAGCGGAGAACCGTTAACCGCACGTTCGCTGGAAATTATCAGATACATCAATCAAAAAACAGATGGAGATTTGCCAATAATAGGATCAGGCGGAATTATGACTGAAAATGACGCAATAAATATGCTCAATGCAGGCGCTCGACTGGTGCAGATTTACACAGGATTTATTTATAACGGTCCAAAATTCGTAAAACGAATAAATAAACGGCTATCGGAAGAATATCAAATAACAGATGCTGAATAAATAATCATTCTGAAATGAAACAATATCTGGATTTATTCATATCATTTTTTAAAATAGGCGCATTTACACTCGGCGGCGGATACGTTATGATTCCGCTGATTGAAAAAGAAGTGGTGGATAAGCGAAAATGGATTGATAACAATGAATTTATCGAAATGCTTACTCTGGCTCAATCGGCGCCTGGTCCGATTGCAATAAATACCGCTATGTTTGTCGGATATAAAATAAAAGGAATAAAAGGTATGATTGCTACCGTTTTGGGAACAGTAATACCATCATTTACAATAATTTTGTTTATTGCAATGTTTTTTATGGAATTTGAAAACAGCAAAACTGTTGAACGCATTTTTTGCGGCATACGTCCTGCTGTTGTGGCTCTGATTGCCGTACCTGTGATAAATATGCTGAAAAATAATAATTTTAAAGTTTATACAATTATCATTGCCTCTTGTTCGGCAGTTGCCGTATGGCTTTTGAGTATTTCGCCTGTTGTTGTGATAATTGCTGCAGGATTGTGTGCGGTTATGTATAATACATTTATCTCAAAACAATGCTAAATATTTTAATTCAATTATTTATCACATTTTTCAAAATAGGATTATTCGGTTTTGGCGGCGGTTATGCAATGCTGTCGATGATTCAGTACGAAGTGGTTGAAGCGCATCAGTGGCTTAGTATAAAAGAATTTACCGATATTGTTGCAATTTCTCAATCAACGCCTGGTCCGATAGCAATAAACAGCGCAACTTATATCGGATATACGGCTACAGGAGGCAATGTTACAGGCGCAATAGTTGCTACATTTGCAGTGTGTTTGCCTTCGATAATTATAATGCTGATTATATGTAAATTTTTTCTTGTTTTCAGAAAAAATAAATATTTTTCGGCTGCGCTTGGAGGAATGATGCCTGCTGCTATTGGGCTTATTGCTGCTGCCGCATTAATGTTGATGAACAGTTATAATTTTGTTGATTACAGAAGCCTTATAATTTGTATGGCATCTTTTGTTTTGTCTTACGTTTTCAAAACAGGAATACTCAAAATCATAATATTTGCAGGCATTTTGGGATATATTTTGTTTTGACATTAGTTGCCGCACGTCATGTATTACATAATGCGCAGCAAAAAGTATAGCCATAAATTTTAGTCGAGACGAAAATAAATTTTCTCTTCGACAGCCGTAAATTTCTATCGAGACAAAAAAAAATTTTCATCGAGACGCGCGTAAATTTCTGTCGAAACAAAAATTTATGGCTGCCGAAGAGAAAAAATAACATGATTTTTTCAACCTGCGTTTGCGCGTAAATTCGGATGATTTCAGTACAAATAGAAAAACTTGCAGCCTTTTATGAATTGCTTCGCTGACGCTCGCAATAACGCTCTGCGTTGTTGCGGTATCATACAATGTATGACATTGCCCGTTGCCTGTATAATTCATGTGAAACAATTTCGAGTATGATGAAAATTATAAGTTTATTAATTCATTTTTTTCCTCTTTTTTCGACAGATGACAAATAGTAAGTTAAAAATCCCACTCCATCCATTGTTGGTTCGTTGGTTGAAAAATCGCCATGATCATCATGATATACAAATTTGTCAACAGGTTGCATTTCGGCATATTCGTCTGGTTCGCTCATTTCAACTCCGAGCAGGGAATTAAAAATACTTGCCCGCACAGGTCCATCAACCAAGCCGCCATCAATTTTGCCGTTCATTAGATTATTATAAATAGCATGAACGTCTTCTGGCGTATCGCCCCATTCAGGCAGCCCGCAAATCATACCTGTTCCCCATGGATTGCATCCAAACAGCCAGTCAAGCAAGGATGATTCAAGTTCATCATAACTGCTGTCGCCCGAAAGTTTTTTGTACAGTTCGATATGAGTCAACATTGCTGCAATATAGTTGTTGGAACACCAGATAAAAGGAATTCCTATGTTGAATGGATTTTGTTTTGCGCGTTCTGCAATAATGTTTATAGCCTCTTTCATATATTCTGTAAATTCCGCTTTGTAGTCGCCTGACGCGGCAACTCTATAATGTCCGATATTAACAAAAGGATACCATTGATAATGCCGCGCCGTATCGTTCAAAATCCAAGGAATCACAGTTTCCTGTTTTCCGTAGTTTGCGGCATCATCAATATATTTTACATTGCCTGTTACAGTTGCAAGTTCGGCGGCGGCAAGTTCCATATCGTCAACATAGTTTTCTTCTTCGTAATGATAAGGGGCAGTTCCCGGGGCGGTTGGTGTTGTTCCCGGTTTTGACTCTCCGTAAACGTAGGCATCCAAGGCTTTTTTTGCAACAGTTTCGGAAAATTCGGGATAATAAGGTTTCAACACTTGAGAGCCTATAGCAAATGCCGAAGCAAATTTGCCCGCAATAGATGCAACTCCTTTTGCATTGTTTTTATATTTGAAAAGTCCTTGCGGTTCGCCTGTAACGTAATAAACAGGACGAATATTGGCGCCTTTGCCGTAATCTACGGAATCGTGCGAAGGAATACGAAAACCTTTATGGTCGCGGTCGTCTGCAATTTGTGCAAACATCATATTTTTTTGAGGATTCATTTTCACAAGCCAGTCCAGTCCCCATTTTGCTTCGTCCAAAATATCAGGAATGCCGTTTGCGCCTTCCAATCCCAACGCGTTGAAGTTATCAGTCCATACTTCGGGATTGTGTTGATATGCCAAAAGCATTGTATATACGGCATTTGCCGAAGTTGTAACATATTGCAGCTGGTCGGCGGCATCGTGCCAGCCGCCCGTAACATCAATCATTTTTCCTTCAAGCGCAGGATGATATATAACAAATCCATCGTTTTGATGGCATTTTTCGTTTATATATGGATTAAATCCGCATCGTTGCTGGCGCATGTATCGCAACAAGAAATCGGATGCGCCTGAGTACAGAT
Organism: Prevotellaceae bacterium; assembly: GCA_031276235.1. Classification (GTDB taxonomy): domain Bacteria; phylum Bacteroidota; class Bacteroidia; order Bacteroidales; family UBA932; genus JAIRKV01. The sequence continues at coordinate 6,610 of JAISNL010000090.1, forward strand.
TATATCCTATTCTGAAATATCTTGATTTTATATTATTTGCCGATATGTAATAAGTTCCTTTGTCGGTAAAATCGCTGAAATTTAATCGCGCAGTGTGTTTGAATACGCTCCACTTACCTGTTTCTTGAATGTTTTTGTATGTTTTAATTATTTTTCCGCTTGCTGAATCGCAAATGGAAAACTGCTGTATTGCGGCATCTCCTTTTGTAATGAAAACTGCGATTTTCGTAGCTTCGGGATAATATCCCATTTGGTTTGTACGAATCCATGTACGTTCGTCGAATTTTTGCGAACATGATGCAAGAGTAATTATTGCTGTTGAAAATAAAAGTAAAATTTTGTTCATATAATTTTGATGTTTTATAATGTGCAAATTTATGCAAATAACTTGAAGCAGGGCATAAAATGTATGAAAATATTTTTTTTGTATTTAATCCGCATTGTGGCATGTATTATTTTGAGTTGAAAAATGAATTAATCACATTCGTTTTCACATTTTGTATTTTCAAGTTCAAACTCCAGTGTAGCATGGTCGATACCTGCGTCGCGCAAAAGTTGCCGTACATTTGTTTTGACTGCGTCCATATTATTCATGTCGTACAGAACAATATGAACGGTTAAAGCGTTTTTTGTGGTGCTTAATGCCCATATATGCAGATGATGAATATCTTTTACATCGGCATCCGACTTGATGATTTGTTCTATTGTTTCATAGTGGATACCGGATGGCACTCCATCTATTGATAAATTAAGGCTTTCGCGCAGCAAACTCCATGTTGAAAATACAATTACCGCAGCTATTATTAATCCTATAACGGGATCTATCAGCGACCAGCCTGTAGTCATTATTACTATTCCCGAAATCACAACGCCAACCGATACCAAAGCATCTGCAGCCATGTGCAAATATGCTCCTTTTATGTTAATGTCATTGTTCTTTTCGCGTACAAAAAACCATGCTGTTGCGGCATTTATTATTACGCCAACAGCGGCAATCCATACAACCGCGGCGCCGTTAATTGCCTGTGGAGACATGATTTTTTCTATACTTTCCATTACAATAAAAATAACTGCCACTATCAAAATTACTGCATTTACAAGCGACACCAAAACAGTAACTTTTTTGTATCCGTAAGTGTATTTTTTGCTTGTACGGGCTTTCGACAGCCTGAATGCAAGCATTGCAAGCACAAGGCTAACCACATCGCTAAGATTATGCCCAGCATCGGATATCAAGCCTACGGAATCGTATAAAAAGCCTGTAATAAATTCAACGGTAACAAAAGCTAAATTAAGAATTATGCCAACCTGAAAGATTTTGTTCAGCGATATCTTTGTATGGTGGCTGTGATTTGAATGACTGTGACTGTGCATTGTATCTTGTTTTTTAGTTAAGACAATAATATAAGGCTGACCGCCATTACCAACATGCCTGATACCAAGCCGAAAATAGATACATGATGTTCTCCGTATTCGCGTGCCGCAGGCAATAATTCGTCAAACGAAATAAAAACCATAATTCCCGCTACTACGGCAAACACGCATCCCATAATAGCAGGAGAGATAAAAGGCATGAGAATCAAATAAGTCAATATTGCTCCTACGGGTTCTGCCAGTCCGGATAAAAATGACAGGAAAAAGGCTTTTTTTCGGTTTCCTGTGGCATAATATACAGGTATGGAAACGGCAATTCCTTCGGGAATATTGTGAATGGCTATGGCTGCGGCTATGGCAATGCCAAGCGCAGGATTTTCTATTGCGGCAATGAATGTGGCAACTCCTTCGGGAAAATTGTGTATTCCTATTGCCAGAGCGGTTATGACGCCCATTCGCATCAGTTTTGCATTGCGCGGCGGAGTGATATTCATGCTTTCTACGGAACGTATTTCGTGAGGATTTTCAACAGATGGAACAAAGCGGTCGATGATGCCTATCAGCAGCATACCGCCAAAGAAACAGAGAACTGTGATGATCATTCCCTGTTTTGTTCCAAAATTGCCTGATAACGAAATCTGCGCCTGATAGAACAGTTCTACAAACGAAACGTAAATCATAACGCCGGCTGAAAGCCCAAGCGAAAATGACAGAAAACGTTTGTTTGTGCGTTGTGCAAAAAATGCTATTGCGCTTCCTACTCCTGTGGCAAGTCCTGCAAACAGAGTTAATATAAGGGGTATTAAAATATTTGTCGGCATGTTTCAATATTAAATATTTTGTAAAAATACAAAAATAATCAGTTTCAAAAAAAAATATTTTTAATTATTCATCCGTGCTGCTTATGCTCACGTTTATGATTTTTGGCAGATTGCAGTTCTTCCCATGCAAATTTTAATGTTTGCAGGTGTACCTTTAATGTTTGCAGGTGTACCTTTAATGTTTGCAGGTGTACCTTTAATGTTTGCAGGTATACCTTTAATGTTTGCAGGTATACCTTTAATGTTTGCAGGTATATCTTTAATGTTTCGGCGTCTAACTTTAATGTTTCGGCGTCTAATTTGAATGTTTCAACGTCTAATTTGAACGTTTCGGCGTCTAATTTGAATGTTTCAGCGTCTAATTTGAATGTTTCAGCGTCTAATTTGAATGTTTCAGCGTCTAATTTGAATGTTTCGGCGTCTAACTTTAATGTTTCGGCGTCTAACTTTAATGTTTCGGCGTCTAACTTTAATGTTTCGGCGTCTAACTTGAACGTTTCAACGTCTAACTTGAACGTTTCAACGTCTAATTTGAACGTTTCAACGTCTAATTTGAACGTTTCGGCGTCTAACTTTAATGTTTCGGCGTCTAATTTGAACGTTTCAACGTCTAATTTGAATGTCTGAATGTGATTGATAAGTAGCGATTAATTTGCAAATCGCAATGTTATTTCAATTATTTCCGACTGACTTCCAATTCTTAATTTTGGGCCCCAGCCGCCTGTGCCTGATGTGATATAATAATGCGTGTTATTTTTCTTCATGTATCCGTGCTGTTTTTCATATACTGATTTAGTTATTAGTGTAAACGGGAAAATTTGACCTCCATGTGTATGTCCTGATATTTGCAAATCAATTCCATTGTCCTGTGCCTGATTAAGATTATACGGTTGATGGTCGAGCAATATTAAGGTTTTTTGTTTGTCTGTATTTTGCAAAAGTTCGTCAAGTTTTTTGCGGTTTTTGATTGTTCTGTCGTTGCGACCAACAATGTAAATATCATTATCCACCAAAGCCAGACTGTCCTGCAACATTATGATTCCCGCAGATTTCAAATACTTTACCGTGTTGCTCAAGTCGCCGTAACATTCGTGATTTCCTGTAATTCCATAAACGCCGAGCGGAGCTTGCAGTTTCATAAATTCTTCTTTCATATTTTGTTCTACAACAGGTTTGGAATAAGTATCTACAATATCTCCCGCAAGTAAAATCATATCCGGTTTTCGTGAGTTTATCAAATCAACGATTTTTTGCAGATGTTTTTTATCAATCGAATATCCCAAATGCAAATCGCTTGCAACAACAATTTTCAGCGTTTCTATTTTTGCATTTTTATTGATATGTAAATCAAGTTTTTCAATTTTTATATTATTGAAGTTATACCGTCCCCAAATAAGTATCAGCGTAACCAGAGCAAGAGCCAAAAATATAATTATTCGCTTTATTTCCAGTTGCCCCGTATTGAATGGCAAAAAATGACAGTATTTATTGAAAACAGTTATTAAACCGATAAACAGCATGGCAAGCATGAAATATATACATGCAACTATCCATGTTACTGCATAATTGTTTATGAGCGTATGTATCTGCAGCGGCAAGTATTCTCTGAAAAAAATGCTTGTCGCAAATATTGCTGTAATTATCAGAAAAAACAGGTTGTATATCAGTTTTATCCAAAATGCGTCAGGCAAAATGTTTTTTATTTTGAAGTAGATAAATAAGTTGGCAAGTACAAATATGGTTACAATAATCAGTCTGAACATAATATTTTTCATTTTTAATGTTATCTTTAACTTTACATTTTAAAAGACATTCGCAGTGAATAAATATTTTAAAAAGAAAGTAATATCAATTTGAACGGTTTGTAATTATTTGAAGTTTTTTATTGCCTGAAGCGCCATATATCCGGCTCCAATCAGCACCGCTTCGCTGCCAAGATGGGATGTTTCCAGCTTGACTTTTTTTATAGATATTGGCTGTGCGTGTTTTTTTGCTTCTTCGTAAATATCATCAATAAACTGTGCCGCAGGTCCAAATACTCCGCCTCCGAAAATTATTTTTTCTGGATTGAAAATACTTACAAGATTGGCGACAGCCATGCCCCAAAATGTAATGGCTATGCGCAGTGTGCGTTTTGCAATATGATCGTCCATGCTGTATGCAGAAAATACATCATGGGCTGTAAGTTCATCTGGCGCTTTTGCACGTAAAATGCCTGCGTATTCTTTATCGCTGGCAATAATTTCGCGGGCTACTTTTGCAATTCCTTCGCCCGATGCGTGATATTCAAAACATCCGCAAGGCGCAAATTTGTCTTGATAGGGAGTATCCAAAGCCCACCAGCCAATTGCGCCTGCAATATCGTGTGCGCCGCGCACAAGTTGACCGTTTGCAATTATTCCTGCTCCTATGCCTGTTCCTACTGCAAGAAAAATTGCATTTCTACATCCTTGAGCCGCGCCAAGCCAGCTTTCTCCGAATATGGCGCATGCACGGTCGCTGTCAACTATCACTTTTACATCTTTATTTACAACGTCCATGATTTTTTGACGCACAGGATAATTTTCCCAGCCTTCGATATTCGGCGCCCAAACGCAGCCTGTTTCATGATAACTGATACCCGGAACGCAAATACCTGCGGCATATATTGTTATTTTCAAACGATTTGCTTCGCTTATTAATTGTTTTACAAAATTCTGAATAAGCAATCCTGCTTCATCGCCTGTTCGTTTGTCTATTTTGCATGAATCTTTAAACAGAAGTTCTCCGTTTTCGGAAAACAGTCCTCCTGAAAGTTTTGTCCCGCCAAGGTCTAAACCAATTACTGCCATTTTTTATGTTTTTGCTTTGTTTTTAATGCACAAATTTAGAAAAAATAGTTTAATGCAATACCGGCATACTGTAAAAAATATTTTTGCATGAAAATTAGGGTATAAAATCAATCCCAAAACGCAAACCGTCTCCGTTTAAATATTGCGGGGGCGGTTTTTACATTGCTTAAAAGGCTGCAAGTCTTTTCCCGTTTATCTACGCTTCGGTTGCTTCAGGTTAAAATTTCGTAAAGATATGATACAACTGTATTTATCAAAATGACGTCAATAAAATAAATTCTATATGAAATTTAAACAGTTCCTTATATTTTAATTATTCTTCATTCAGCAATTCCAGCCTCAGCATGTTCAAGGCTATTGCCGAAGCGCGTGAAATATTGACATCTCGAAGCGTGGACAGAATGTATTTTTGCGCAACTACTTTTCGAGGAGTTGCCGCAGCAATCCATACAGAACCAACAGGTTTTTCGGCTGTGCCGCCATCAGGACCGGCAATGCCCGAAGTTGCAACCGCATAATCGCTGTTGAGCGCAATACGCACGCCTTGCGCCATTTGGCGCACTACCTGTTCGCTCACAGCTCCGTAGCGTTCTATGTCGCCAATATTTACGCCAAGCATGTTTGTTTTTACGGCGTTGGAATATGCAATAACAGAACCTGCAAAATATTTTGACGAACCTGCATTTGCCGTAATCATAGTTGCAATGCGTCCTCCTGTGCATGATTCGGCTGTAGCCAGCGTTGCCGCTTTTTGCTGCAGAAGTTTGCCTGCCGACAAAGCAAGATTATCGTTGTTTTCGCCGTAAACAGCCGTTTTTAGAATTTTCCTCAAATCGTTGAACAGGCTGTCTATCTCTTTTATCATTAAATCTTTATCATCGGCATTATATGCCGAAAGTCTAAGCCTTACTCCTGATTCGGGATTAGGAAGATACGCCAGATGCAGATATGCGGGCAAATTATTTTCCCATGTTTTTATTTGTTCCGCCAGCATTGATTCAGGTATTCCGTAAGTGAGCAGCGTTTTGTGATAAACGTTATTCAGTTTGAAATATTTGCCGAGCATTGGTATTACATCTTTCAGTATTGCCTTCATTTCGAACGGCACGCCCGGCATGGCAACAAGTACTTTCCCGTTGCGCTCAAACCACATTGCAGGCGCAGTGCCGTTTCTGTTTAATATCGGAATACAGCAATCGGGTAATTCTGCCTGTTGGATGTTGGTTTCGCTCAATGGAATATTAAGGCGATGCATCAGACTTTTGATTATTTCGAGTGAAGGCTCGTGAATTACCATGCTACTTGCGCCGAAATATTCAGCCAAAACCTGTTTGGTAATATCATCGCTTGTCGGTCCCAAACCTCCGGTAATTATTATTATATCCGATGTTGTGAATGCTCTGTCAATATTTTCTATTATATGTTTACGATTGTCGGATACGGATGTTTTTTGATAAACGCTGAATCCTGTCAAATTAAGCTGTTCGGCAATGTAGGCGCTGTTTGTATCTATAATTTGACCTATCAGTATTTCATCGCCAACGGTTATGATTTCTACATTCATTTACTGTAATTTTATTAATGCAAAGTTACATCGAAATTTGATAATTCATATAACGTTTTTTGATTCTGGCTTTGCTAGAACTATTGAGAGTTGAAAGTTAGTTTTTTAGTAATTTTTCCGTAGTCAGTCAGTCATTACGATTTTGACTCGGGGCTGTAAAGTTAATCTTTCTCAACTTTCAACTATTTTTGCAATGACGATTAAATCACGCAGTCCGCGTTATGTGTCCAGCAGGCTGGGATGGTATAAAAACAAATCGTATGGATTGACAACCTGTCGGATTTGATATAAAAAATTAGCGGACATCGGCGTTGCTCAATAGTTGAAAATCACAGTCTGCTTCAAGTCCGGATGCAGACTGTTGGCTACAGGACATTCTTTGGCGCAAAGTTCTATGATCTTTTTTTCTTTTGCGCTGTAATTATTTTTTGGGAACGTCAGCTCAACGATTATTTCAGCAATGCGGCGCGGATTTGCAGCCATTACTTTTGTGATTTTTGCAGTTGTTCCATCTATATTGAATCCATGCGCATTTGCCGAAATTCCCATAATAGTTAGCATACAGCTGCCAAACGATGCTGCAAACAGGTCGGTTGGCGAAAATGCGTTGCCTTTGCCGTGGTTGTCAATCGGAGCGTCGGTATGTATTGTGCTGTTCGACTGCACATGCGTTGCTTCGGTGCGAAGCCCGCCAAGATAAGTTGTTTTTACTGTTTCCATCTTAATTATTTTTTGTTTAATATTATTTATTTCTTTTTCTTTTCTTTTTTTATTGTGTTTTTGATTTTCTTTTCCACAATATTTATTGTTTCGTCAATCATGTTTTTAAGTTCGGTTATTGTTTCGCGTTTTTTTGCTTCCTCAATTTCGCCTATCAGCGTAGCCGAAGTGCAACTTATGATTCTCACATTTGCATAATCTCCCGTATTATAATTTCCTTTCGGGAAAACTACGGTTTTGTTTTGGGATGTTCTACCCGAAAAGTGTTCATCCGACCGTTTCGACAATCCGTCAATCAGCACATTAAATATTTTTCCTATATCTTTTCTGTTGCTTTCGAGTGAAAGTTTGTTTTGAAGTTCTATAATTTCGTTCAATCTTTTCGTTTTTATTTCATCTGGCACATCATCTTGCAGTTGCCTTGCGGCTTTTGTATTGGGGCGTTCGGAATATTTGAACATGTATGCAAAATCATATCCTGCTTCGGTCATCAGCGAGAGTGTTTGTTTGTGGTCATCTTCGGTTTCGGTACAAAAGCCTGCTATAATATCGGTTGTAACAGAGCAGTCGGGAATTATTTCGCGAATTTTTGCAATACGTTCCAGATAGTGTTCGCGGGTATATTTGCGATTCATCAGTTCGAGCATTCGCGTGCTGCCCGACTGCGCGGGAAGATGAATGCAATTGCAAATATTTTCGTACATTGCCATTGTATATAATACTCCGTTGCTCAGGTCTTTGGGATGAGATGTTGCAAAGCGTACGCGCATCTGCGAACTTACAAGCGCTACCATTTCGAGCAGTTGTGCAAAATTTACATTTTTGTCGGGATTGTCTTTATGTTTCCATAAATATGAATTTACGTTTTGCCCGAGCAGGGTGATTTCTTTATATCCGTTATCAACGAGAGTCTGTACTTCGTTCACAACAGTTTCGGGATTGCGGCTGCGTTCGGCGCCGCGCGTATATGGCACTACGCAGTATGCACAGGCATTATTGCAGCCGCGCATAATGGAAACGAATGCGCTTACGCCGTTTTCATCCATTCGCACGGGGCAAATGTCGGCATAAGTTTCTTCGCGCGAAAGCAATACATTAATATCCTTTTGTCCCGCTTCTACGTTGCGCAGCAAATCGGGCAACGAGCGATAGGCATCTGGTCCAACAATCAAGTCCACAATTTTTTCGCGTTCGAGAAGTTGCTCTTTCAGACGTTCTGCCATGCAGCCTATAACTCCTATTTTTAATTTCGGCTTTTTATTTTTTGCAAGGCGAAATACATCCAGACGTCCCCAAACGCGCTGTTCGGCATTTTCGCGAATCGAGCATGTGTTTACCAGAACCAAATCGGCTTCATCAATATTTTTTGTAAGCGAATAATCGTTATCCTGCAATATCGACAAAACGAGTTCGCTGTCGTTTACATTCATTTGACAACCGTAAGTTTCGATATAGACTCGTTTTTTTGAATTGTCAAAAACAGGTTTTATTGATTTATAATTTATTTTTTCCGTATTTATTTTTTGTTTGAACATAACTTAAATATCTTGTTTTGTTGCTTTTTTACATATAAACCATGGATTTTGCATATTTTCTTTGTTATAATTCAATCGTGTATCCGATTCTACCGAGTGCACGGAGCATCCGGCTTCTTCGGCTATGATTTGGCTTGCGGCGGTATCCCATTCCCAAGTTGTATCAAGCCTCGGATAAATATCGGCTTTGCCTACTGCAAGCATACACATTTTAAGCGAACTGCCGCGCCGAATGACGGTATGGTCGGGAAATTTTGTTTTCAATTCGTTTACATAATCCGAAGTTTCGGGGCTTATATGCAGGCGGCTTGTAACCACAATCAGACGGTTGCCGTTTGTATTTTGAACAGGCAATTTAATTGAGTTTTCAATCATTTCGTCATAGTTGAATTGAGCATTAATATCGGGTTTTACATTAGTTTTACGATATGAGCCGCGTTCTTTTGCTGCAAAATAAATTCGTTCATAAGCAGGGGCATATACTATTCCTATTGTAGGATAGCCATTTTGAATCAGCGCAATGTTTACGGTAAAGTCGCTTGTACGATTTATAAATTCGTCGGTGCCATCAAGCGGATCAACCATCCAGAACAAATCCCACGAACTGCGTTCATCGTAAGCAATAGAACGTCCTTCTTCGCTTATAACAGGTATTCGAGTAACAGCCAAATTTGATTTTATTTCGTCATGAGCCAAAGTATCGGCAAGCGTTAGCGGCGTCAAGTCTGATTTTGCCTTTATGTGCAAATCGCCTGATTCGTACACTTCCATAATTTTTGCGCCGGCTCGTATAGCTGCGTTTACGGCTGTTGTAAACAGCATTTTCATACTTTTATCTTTTAGCATATATATTGATTTATAAAAATCTTTGCAATAATTTTAGCGTGCAAACATACGCAAAATAATTGAATATGTAAAAGTAATAATGAATATCCAAAAATTTATAACATAAATTTAGACAAATTGTTTCTGTTCGATACAAAACACAAATAAAAATGCAAATAATAAATAAAAATATCAGGCTTTTGCAAACTTTTATTTTAGAAGCAGCCAAATAGATACAATTATAAATAGATATAATTATTTTGTTGCTCAATTGTCGTAAATTTAATATTTGAAAACTATAGATTTAGTTTAGTTTTCGCTTTTGAATGTAATATCCATAATTTAAATACATTTTCATTTTCAATTTTTTTGTTTTACATTTGTCGCCTGAAAACAGAAAAATCGGGGTGTGGCGCAGTTGGCTAGCGCACTTGCATGGGGTGCAAGGGGTCGAAAGTTCGAGTCTTTTCACCCCGACTATCTAAAATACAGTGATTTAATGACTAATAAGAGGTTTTATATAAAGCCTCTTATTGATTTTTTTTGCTACTTTGATAACTTTTTTGTACCTTTGAGCAATAAATATGCAGTAAATATGCAGTAAAAAAAATGACATGGCAACTACCATACATCCATACATTAAACACAAAAAGAAAGATGGAACTTATAAAGTATCTATCGAAATAATTCACAAGTCGAAAAGAGTGTATATTTATTCGTGTTTTCCTGCATCGCCAACTATGGCAAGCCCGCCTTTATGACTTTCATCTCCGTATATTCCTTTGGCGTATTTTGGCGGCTTCTGTGATAATATCATTGCTACTTTTGCCGC
>JAISNL010000095.1 GCA_031276235.1 Prevotellaceae bacterium
CGAAGTAGGAGATTATACAGTACAAATGAGATGGAAAGGAACATGCGGTTATAGCCAATATACAACTAAAACTATCAGAATACCTGAGAATTCCTTTTATTCCTATTCCGCCGCTTACCCAAACCCTGCGGGAAATGAACTGATTATTGACAGAGAAGAAACAGATAATGAAACACAACAGGCAAATAACGCCACGGTAAAAGTATTGTTGTATAGCCACAGTACAACCAAATTGACGTACTCTAAAGATTTTCCGGCATCGGCGCAGCAAATAAAAATAGACACATCGCAGCTGCCAGACGGAATTTACTACCTCAACATAATATCAAATAACGAAAAAATAAAAGAACAGACAATCATTGTCAATCATTAAAATTGTAATACATTTGTTGAAATTTATACAAAATAATGATTGACACTACAACCGTATATAATTCGTTTGACGATTATCCTGTATATAATGGCGATGATTTGGGTTTGACATATTCTCCCAAAAGTTCTAAATTCAGATTATGGTCGCCTGCTGCCGACAGCGTCAAACTTAATATTTATAGCAATGGTGTAAATGGTGAACCTGATGCAACTTATGTAATGTTACCCGATAAGAACGGAACATGGATTTATAAGGCAGATAAGGATTTGAAAGGCAAATTTTATACTTTTCAGGTAAAAGAAAACGGCAAATGGCTTGCCGAAACTCCGGGAATATGGGCAAAAGCTGCAGGGGCAAACGGAAACAGAGCGGCAATAATAGATTTTTCGGAAACAAATCCCGAAAACTGGGAAAACGATAAAAAACCGAAATTAGCAAATTTTACCGACATCATTATTTATGAAATTCATTTACGCGACTTTTCTATTTCTCCAACATCAGGAATAATAAATAAAGGAAAATTTCTGTCGCTCACCGAACAGGGAACAATATCGCCAGAAGGCGAAAAAACAGGAATAGATCATTTGAAAGAACTAGGAATAACCCACATACATCTGTTGCCTGTATTCGATTTTGCATCAATTGACGAAACAAAACTTGATGAAAACAGTTATAATTGGGGCTATGACCCTCAAAATTATAATTTGCCCGAAGGCGGATATTCCACAAATCCGTATGAGCCAAAAACGAGGATACGCGAGTTTAAGGAAATGGTAAAATCTTTGCACAGTAACGGATTTCGCGTTGTGATGGATGTAGTTTTCAATCATACTTTTTTCAACGAAAAGTCAAACTTATATCTTACGGCTCAAAAGTATTTTTACAGATACAATGCCGATGGTTCGTGGAGTAATGCTTCGGGTTGCTTTAATGAAACCGCAAGCGAACGCCAAATGATGCGCAAATATATTGTTGACTCGGTGAAATACTGGGCTACGGAATATCACATAGATGGATTCAGGTTTGATTTAATGGGAATTCACGACATCGAAACCATGAACGCTGTGCGCGTTGCACTTGACGAAACAGACAGTTCTATTTTTGTTTACGGAGAAGGCTGGACGGCAAATTCATCGCCTCTTGCCGAAGATTTGCGAGCTGTGAAACGTAATACAAAGCAATTAAATAATATTGCCGTTTTTTGTGATGATCTTCGCGATGCCTTGCGCGGCAACTGGTATAATTCAAAAACAGGCGGATTTGTTTCGGGAGTCGAAGGACACGAAGAAAGTGTGAAACTTGGCATTACAGGAGCTGTGCAACATCCTCAGATTGATTATTCAAAAGTAAAATATTCAAATCAGGCGTACACAAACTCCCCTGCTCAATTAATCAATTATGTTTCATGCCATGACGATTTGTGCCTTATGGACAAGATAAAAGAAACAGCGCCGCCCGATACAAGCATTGATGATCTGTTGAGATTTAATAAACTCGCACAAACCGTTGTTCTGACTTCGCAAGGAATACCGTTTATATATGCAGGCGAAGAAATTTGCAGAGATAAAAAAGGCATTCACAATACATTCAAATCACCCGACGAAATCAACCGTATAGACTGGTCGAACAAGACAAAATACAAAGATGTTTTTAATTATTACAAAGGATTGATAACATTGCGCAAATCATATTCCTCATTCAGAATGAACTCAGCAAACGATGTTAGAAAAAATCTTAAATTCATAACAACCGAAAACAATTTTATCGCATATTTCATCGATGGACGCGCAAACAGCAATTCGTGGGAAGATATTATTGTGATATTGAACGGAAATCGCTATTCGGTGGATTTTAAATTGCTTGAAGGTCGATGGAAACTGCTATGCCATGATGGTAAAATCAATATGAACGGAATTACCAACATGCAGGGAATATTACGAATAGAAGCCTCATCGGCAAGCATTTTGGTCAGAACATTGAATTGACAATCTTTATTTCAATTCAATGTTATCAAAATTATCACTTTTTTTTAATATCAACTTTTAGCGACAGTTCTTCAAGTTGTACATTGTCAATTGGCGAAGGCGAATCTATCATAACATCTCTGCCGCTGTTGTTTTTTGGGAAAGCAATATAATCGCGTATCGAATCGCTGCCTCCAAACATTGCGCAAAATCTGTCGAAACCGAAAGCAATGCCGCCATGCGGAGGCGCTCCGTATTTGAAGGCATTCATCAAAAATCCGAATTGCGATTCAGCTGCTTCGGGGGTAAATCCAAGTATTTCAAACATTCTTTGTTGCAATTTTCTGTCGAAAATACGAATCGAGCCGCCGCCAAGTTCAACTCCGTTAACAACAAAATCGTACGCATTTGCATTTACGCTGCCAATATCTTCATTTTTGTTGCTGTAGAATTTGTTCACATCTTCGGGTTTGGGAGATGTAAACGGATGATGCATTGCATAAAATCTTTGCGTTTCGTCGTCCCATTCAAACAGAGGGAAGTCAACAATCCACAATGGCGCAAATTTGTTTACAGCGCGTAAACCCAATCTGTTTCCGAGTTCCAGCCGTAAAGATCCCAACATACTTTGTGTTTTTGTTTTTTTGCCGCAAAGTATCAGAATCAAATCGCCATTCTGCGCTTCAGTTTTATCTGCAATTTTTTGCAACTGTTCTGTTGTAAAAAATTTATCTATGCTTGATTTTATTCCATCTTCGCCAAGTTTTATATAAATTAATCCCGATGCGCCTATTTGAGGGCGTTTTACCCATTCGGTAAGTTCATCAATTTGCCTGCGCGTATATGCGCCGCAATTTTTTGCGCAAATTGCTCCCGTATATTCCGCATTGTCGAATACGGAAAATCCGCTGTTTTTAACAAGTTCGGTAATTTCGCTTATTTTCATGTCAAAGCGAATATCGGGTTTGTCGCAGCCATAATATTTCATTGCATCGGCATACAACATTTGAGGAACATTATCAAGTTCCACATTCAATACATTTTTGAAAAGATGCCTTGCCAGACCTTCAAACATCGATAATATATCTTTCTGTTCAACAAACGACATTTCGCAGTCAATCTGTGTAAATTCAGGCTGGCGATCGGCACGCAAATCTTCGTCTCTGAAGCAGCGAACAATCTGAAAGTAACGGTCATATCCGGCAACCATAAGTATTTGCTTGAATGTTTGCGGCGATTGCGGAAGGGCATAAAATTCGCCTGCATTAACGCGTGAAGGCACAACAAAGTCGCGAGCTCCTTCAGGCGTGGATTTTATCAAATACGGTGTTTCTATTTCCAGAAAATTTTGCGAATCCAAATATTTTCGCACTTCCTGAGCCATTTTATGACGCAATGCAAGCGCCTGTTTCAACGGATTTCGCCTCAAATCCAAATATCTGTATTTCATTCGCAAGTCATCGCCTCCGTCCGAATTATCTTCTATTGTAAACGGCGGTAAGTCAGATTTATTCAAAACAGTAATGTTTTCGACGGCAATTTCAATATCTCCTGTATCTATTCTTGTATTTTTTGAAGATCGTTCTTTCACCTCGCCTTCTACTCGAATTACAAATTCGCGCCCAAGTTCGGATGTTATTTTTTTTACATCATCAGCCGATTTTTCATCAACAACCAATTGCGTAATCCCGTAGCGGTCGCGCAGGTCAATAAAAGTCATGGCTCCAAGTTCGCGTATGCGCTGTACCCAGCCCGCAAGCGTCACTTTGTTTGCTTTGTTTTGTATGCGAAGTTCGCCGCAAGTGTGTGTTCTATACATTTTTACTGTTTCTTATTTAATGTTACGAAAAGTAAAATTAATCAGAATTTCGGAAATCAGGTGAATTATTTTTATTTTTTTTGGTTTTGTTGAAATTTATTATTTTGTGCAATGCTACATAAAACCAAACCAATCAAATTAAGGCGACATTGAGAGTTGAGAGTTGAAAAATATTAATGTCATTACAAAATAAACTTATGAGAGGCAACTTTGCCGCAGGTCGCAACCAACGCAATTTTAGTTAATTATTGGAATTTGTGATTTTTTTCTATTGATTCATTTATTTACTAAAAAAACACTACAAAAATATAGCGTAATCGTTCAAAAGATAATTATCTCCATATCATGCCCGACTATGTTTATTATTGGTATTTAATATGTTATCAGTTCGTTTTTGCAAACTTTAGATAAAAACTATTTCCCAGCAACAACAATCACAATTTCTCCTTTTGGCGGTTTGTCTGTGTAATGAGCGATTAATTCCTGCAATGTACCTCTAAAATTTTCTTCGTACATTTTACTTATTTCGCGCGAAACGCAGGCGCGGCGATCATTTCCAAAATTTTCGGCGAATTGGGTAAGCGTTTTTACCAGACGAAACGGGGATTCATAAAAAATCATTGTACGGTCTTCATTCGCAAGATGTTCAATGCGTTTAAGTCTCCCTTTTTTTTGAGGAAGAAATCCTTCAAAAACGAATCTGTCGCACGGCAAGCCCGAATTGATGGCGGCAGGTACAAAAGCAGTTGCGCCGGGCAAACAGTCCACCTTAATATCGTGTTCGATACAAGTGCGCACAAGCAAAAATCCGGGATCGGAAATTCCGGGCGTTCCTGCATCAGAAACAAGCGCTACGCTTTTGCCTTCGGCAATGTATTGTGCTATTTGTGCTACCGTTGAATGTTCATTAAACTTGTGATGTGAAAACAGTTTTTTTTCTATTTGATAATGTTTCAGCAGAAACGATGTTGTGCGCGTATCTTCGGCAAGAATAATGTCAACCGTATTGAGAATTTTTACGGCGCGAAATGTGATGTCATCAAGATTTCCTATTGGCGTAGGAACAAGATAAAGTTTCGGTTCGGGTTCATATAATTTTTCGGCGGAAATAGTATGTTTTGTCTGTTTGTGTTTATGCATTTTGTTGATAATTTGCTGTTTATTTTACATAAATCTTCGTCGAACAAGAGTTATAAAGTGTTTTACAACAGGATTATTTTCGTGCCACGAAAAATTATTTGCAATATATTCAAGCGCCTCTCCAATTGAATTCATATCATTTATGATTGTAATTGTTTTTCCGAACAGTTGAGCATTACCGTTAAATAATTCTTTGGCAAACAAAAATTTATCATTCAATCCTATTCCTTTGTGCAAATCTTTTATAGGAGTCAGCAAAACATCATTTTCCGCAAAATCATCCGAAAGGAAACGTTTGCTTTTCTGTAAAATTTCGCCTAAAATTGCCGTAGAAGCCTGTGGTTGCGGCATTTCGTTGACAGGTGTATTTCTTGTTGTAATTTCGCTATCCGAAATTTTTTCTTCAACCTGTTTTTCTTCAACAGTGTTTATCGGCTTTTCTTCTTTCCTTTCACTCTCTGCTGTTTGTTTTTTGCCTGTAAATTCAGCAGTTGACAATTCATCATAAATGCGGGACAGGTAATCTTTTACTATTTTCCGCTCAATTTCGGCAATTTCGTCCGAATTTTTCCATCGCTCAATAATTTCTTTTACACGAGAAATTTCAGTTAAGATTTTTTCAATATAATTCATAAATAATCAATAAAATAAGTTCATTAAACATAACCATGCAATAATATTTATTCGCAATTTTTTTGTTTTTATTATCTGTTGTTTGTAATGTTTTAATAATTTTGTTACGCAAAAATAATACAAAATTAAACAAATGTTTTTAGAAAATACAAATACGACAGGAAGAATTGAAGTTATAGCAGGTTCGATGTTTTCGGGCAAAACCGAAGAACTCATACGCCGTCTTAAACGAGCGCGTATTGCAAATCAAAAGGTTGAGATTTTCAAACCTCATATTGATGTACGATATTCCGAAAATCAAGTTGTTTCGCACGATTCAAATACCATTTTATCAACCCCTGTAAATTCATCGGGAAATATTCTTTTGTACTGCGCCGATGTTGAAGTTGTAGGTATTGATGAAGCTCAATTTTTCGATATGGGACTGGTTGATGTTTGCAATAAATTGGCAAATAGAGGAATTCGTGTTATTGTTGCCGGTTTGGATATGGATTATTCAGGAAAACCTTTCGGACCAGTTCCATATTTGCTTGCAACGGCGGAATACGTAACAAAAGTACATGCAATTTGTCAGCGCTGCGGTAATCTTGCGCATCATTCTCACAGACTTGTTACAAGCAACAAACTTGTTGTTATTGGCGAGCATGATGCATACGAACCGCTTTGCCGGCATTGCTACAATTACGAAAAAGAAAAAATAAATGAACCTGCATAAATTTGTTTTTTTCTTTTCATTGAATATATTAAAATTATTAAAACAATAAAATTTATTGTATATGCAATTCAAAATCACACAAGGAATAAATAACTGTACTCTAATTTCTTATAAAACAAATACAAATATTGACCCGACTGCGGCAATAAAAATTTTCAAACATTTGCCGAAAAATAAAAAACAAACAATAATTCTTTCTGATTTTGATTTTATTGACTGCCTAAAAGGAACTGCAAATCAGAAAATCAGATTTATTGTACTGAATAAAAAGCAAAAAAATATAAATACGCTAAACATTGATTATTACTGTAATGCAGACGAGTTGATAAAGAAAATAGATATAAAAGGAAAGGACGGCGACAGTAAATTTTTTAACAATGAAAATATATTGATAGCAGACAGTATAGAACTGAAAAATGTTGAAGAACGTTTGTCATTAAAATCAAGACCGACTAATTTTGAAATAAATCTTGATGCCTTGGCTTATAATATAAATTATTTTCGCAGAAAACTCAAGCCTTCAACTAAAATGATGTGCTTGACAAAAGCAAATTCTTACGGAACTGGAAATTATGAAATTGGCTGTTTGATGCAAATCATCGGCATTGACTGCCTCGGCGTTGCGGCAACAGATGAGGGAGTGATTTTGCGAAAATCGGGAATAAAATTACCAATAATTGTTCTTACACCCGAAATTGATAATGTGGAACTGCTAATTAGAAATCATCTTGAACCAGAAATACACAATTTCCGCTCACTCAAATCTTTTGATGAATCATGCAAAAAACTCAACAAACGTAATTATCCCATTCATATAAAAATAAACAGCGGCATGAATCGGCAAGGTTTTACGGCAGCACAGACAGACGAATTAATAAATACAATATCAAAACTAAAACACGTAAAAGTACGTTCAATCTTTACACATCTTGCCACAGCCGACAATTATGCGCTGGAACAGCTTAAACGTTTTGATGCAATCAGCGAAAATATCAAAGCTGCATTGCCTTACAAAGTTATGCGCCACGCTTTAAATTCGGTTGGAATAGAAATGTTTGCCAATTATCAGTTTGATATGGTGCGGCTTGGCATAGGGATGTACGGAATCAGCGAATTTGCTTGTAGCAAAACCAAAATTGTTGGCAAATTGACAAGCGTAATTACTCAAATCGAAAAAATTCCGGCAGGCGAAACCGTAGGCTACGGACGGGAAGGCATAATCGGAAAGGAAGCAAAAACCATAGGAGTAGTTCCCATAGGTTATGCAGATGGATTAAACCGTCATCTTGGAAAAGGCAAAACATATTTTACTGTGAACGGCAAAAAAGCCCCGGTTATAGGTAATATATGTATGGATTTAAGTATGATTGACCTCACGGGAATTAATGCAAAAGAAGGAGACCGCGTTGAAATTTTCGGGGATTCGCCGACTGCAATTGACCTTGCTAAAACATTGGAAACCATATCTTACGAAGTATTTACAAGCGTAGCCGAGCGTGTAAAAAGAATTTATACAATAAGCGAAAATTTTCTATAGAAAACAGTTCTACAAATTTCCCTTTTCATGTTTTTTCTTTGTTGGATACGACTGTTTTTTCCATGCTTCCACTCCGCCTTCAAGATTATATATTCGCGTAAAATTGAGGTTGATAAAATTTTCCTGACTTTGACAATACTACACCATACAAGTTTTTCCAAAAATTTTGCTAAGTCCATTACAAATAATTAAAGATGTCGAATTTGGGTAGAGCAAGCGTGTTAAGGAAAGTGTTTGCAATAGTCTGTAAACCATGACACAATAGGCTTTTAGCGATATTTTCGTGTTTTTATACCTTGATTTGTTTGATGTTTTCATGCGCAAAAATTCCAACAGCATATGCCTATGTAAACGCTATCATAACTATAGAAAAAAATAATCGTGATGGCGGAAGAATATGAAAAAATAACTTTTCATTTTCAATTATGTTTTTTTGCTTTTACAGTTTCAGGTATTTTGCAGTGTGCAGGTCGTGGCGTTGCAGAAGTTGTTCGGGCGTTCCTTCAAAGCACAGGTTGCCGCCTCGTTCGCCGCCATCGGGTCCAAGTTCTATTACCCAGTCAGCCGATTTTATAACATCCATATTGTGTTCTACAATTATTATTGAATGTCCTTTTTCGACAAGCGCATTAAGCGCCGACAGCAATTTGCTGATGTCGTGAAAGTGCAGTCCCGTTGTTGGTTCGTCAAGGATAAAAATGGTTGATTCCATTGCTATTTCTTTCGACAGAAAATATGCAAGTTTCACGCGCTGGCTTTCGCCGCCCGACAGAGTATTGGATGATTGTCCAAGTTTTATGTATCCCAAACCTACATCCTGCAAAGGTTTTAACTTGTCGCGTATTCGTTTTGCGGTAAATTCTTTTTGCTGTGCAAAAAATTCTATGGACTGGTCAACTGTATAATCAAGCAAATCGAAAATACTTAGATTTTTGTATTTTACTTCAAGGATTTCAGGTTTGAAACGTTTGCCTCCGCAGGCTTCACATTCAAGAATTATATCGGACATGAATTGCATTTCAACTTTTATAAATCCGTCTCCTTTACATTCTTCGCAGCGTCCGCCGTCAATATTGAACGAAAAATGCGCTGCTGTGTAACCGTTGAGTTTGGCAAGCGGCAACTCGGCATACAGTTTTCTAATATCATCATAAACTCTAATGTATGTTACGGGATTTGAACGCGATGATTTCCATATTGGATTTTGGTCAATAAGTTCAACATTTTGGATTAATTTAAAGTCGCCGCTCATATCGCGAAAGGTACCCGGCATGTTACCGCTCAAATTCAGCTTGCGAAACAGGGCTGGATATAAAACATTTTTCACAAGCGATGATTTCCCCGAGCCGCTAACGCCTGTAATGGCTACTATTCCTCCAAGCGGGAAGCGTACATCTATGTTTTTCAGATTGTTTTCGGTAACGCCAGTCAGTTTGATATAATTGTTCAGTATGCGGCGTTCTTTTGGCGTTTTTATTTGTTTTTGTTTGAAAAGATATTCCAGCGTAAGCGATTTTTTTATCTGTTCGGTGGTTGCCTGCTCAGGTTTTCCCTGAAATACTATTTCGCCGCCGAGGCGTCCTGCGAGAGGTCCTACATCTATAATCATATCGGCGGCTTTCATAATTTCTTCTTCGTGTTCGACAACAATAACCGTGTTTCCCAAATCGCGCAGCTGTTTCAGCACTTTTATCAGTCTCATTGTATCGCGCGAATGTAATCCTATGCTTGGTTCGTCAAGTATATAAAGCGATCCTGTGAGATTGCTGCCGAGCGAAGTAGCCAGATTTATTCGCTGGCTTTCGCCTCCTGAAAGCGAGCTGGACAAACGGTTAAGCGTGAGATAGCCTAAACCTACATCGAGCATGTATTGCAGGCGATTTTTTATTTCTTCAAGCGCACGCGATGCTATTCGGATTTCGTAATCGGTGAATTTGATATTATCGAAAAAATATTTCAGTTCTTCAACAGACATTTTTGCTAATTCTGAAATGGATTTTCCGTTGATTTTAACGTAATTCGCTTCTTTGCGCAAACGTGTGCCTTCACATTCGGGGCAAACGGTTTTGCCTGTATATCGAGCAATTAGAACACGATTTTGGATTAGATGTTTTTGTGCGTCCAATTGGTTGAAAAAATCAGTTATTCCGCAAAAATATTGATTTCCTTTCCACAGCAAATCGCGTTCTTCTTTTGTCAAACCGCAATACGGGCGATGTATGGGGAAATTGAATTTTGATGCGGACATTATCAAATTTTCATAATATGTATGTAAAACTTCGCCGCGCCAACATGCGATTGCTTGGTTATAAACAGAAAGCGTTTTGTTGGGAATAACCAGATTTTCATCAATTCCTGTTATACTGCCGTAGCCGCCGCAACGCTTGCATGCGCCCAAGGGATTGTTGAAACTGAAAAGATATTCGGAGGGCTGTTCAAAAGTTATTCCATCGGCTTCAAAATGTAATGAAAATATTTGCGATTTCTGTTTTTTCTTTTCGGTGGAATATGTTGAAATAATACACACTCCGTTTCCTTCGCTGAAGGCGGTTTGCGCCGAATCGCCGAAACGCGCAACTGATTCGGCATCGTTGGCAACGGTAATTCTGTCAACCAAAAGGCAAAATGTTTTCTTTTTCAGCCTGTCAATTTCAGGCAAAACATCTGTTATGCGCATAATTGCGCCATCAACGGTTATTCGCGAGAAACCATGTTCAACAAGATTGGTAAGCCATTCAGCCAAGCCGCTGCAGTTTTTGTTTGCAAACGGAGCAAGCACAAGCAAAGGCGTTTGAGCCTGAAAGCTGAGAATATAATTTACTGCATCGCTTACGCTGTGCGCTTTTACTTCGCATCCCGATACAGGCGAGAACGTTCGTCCCACACGGGCATAAAGCAGTTTCAGATAATCGTAAATTTCGGTAGAAGTTCCGACAGTAGAACGCGGATTGCGGCTACTTACTTTTTGTTCGATTGCTATTGCCGGCGGTATTCCCGAAATCGTATCAACATCAGGTTTGCTCATTCTGCCGAGAAATTGACGCGCATAAGATGACAAACTTTCAACATATCTGCGTTGTCCTTCTGCAAAAATAGTGTCAAATGCCAAAGTTGATTTGCCCGAACCCGATAATCCAGTGATAACAATCAATTTTTCGTACGGAATTTTAATGTCAATATTTTTGAGATTATGAGTCCGCACGCCTTTTAATTCTATATATTTTGTAAGCGTTTTGCTCAATGTTTTATTTTTGAGGGCGTAAAAGTAGTAAAAAAAATGGTAATTCGCTTTTGTTGTTTTATGATTTAGCGATTTTGAGTTAAATATTATGTTGGATGTTGTATTTTAGCGCCGAAAAATCGGTAAAAAGATAAAAGAAAAAGGCATACAAAGAAAAATAATCAATAACAAACAACATAAAATCTCCCTCCCTCTGCCCTAATTATTAATTTTTATTAAAAAAATTTGTTGTATTAAAAAAATATTTTTTACCTTTGTCCCACTTTTTACAAGTTAAAGCAAACAATAATGAATTATAAACTGTGCAAATACAGAAAAATTGTTGATAAAAATACCGCTAATTATTTGGCGGTTAGAGATATTTTGCTAACACATAAATATTACCCCTGTAAGCGCCCCTCCCACCACTCATCGCTTGACAACAGCGAATTAAATGGTGCAAAGGAACGATTTTATTTTCATTTTTCAAACAGTACCCAACAAATATTTTTTTATAAACCTGAAACAGGTTTCGTAATTTCTGTGAAAAATATCTGTATTCGGGCAAACGTTATTTGCAAATTGTTAAGCCTTCGTCTAAGTAAACCAAACTTTAGTTTAGGTAAACCAGACCTTCGTTTAGGTAAACCAGACCTTCGTCTAAGTAAACCAAGCCTTCGTTTAGGTAAACCAAACTTTCGTCTAAGTAAACCAGACCTTCGTTTAGGTAAACTAAACCTTCGTTTAAGTAAACCAAGCCTTCGTTTAGGTAAACCAAACTTTCGTCTAAGTAAACCAAACTTTCGTCTAAGTAAACCAGACCTTCGTTTAAGTAAACTAAACCTTCGTTTAAGTAAACCAAACCTTCGTTACATGTTCCCGAACCTTCGTTACATGTTCCCAAGCTTTCGTTACATGTTCCCGAACTTTCGTTGCATGTTCCCAAGCCTTCGTTACATGTTCCCAAGCCTTCGTTGCATGTTCCCAAACATTCGTTGCATGTTCCCAAACCTTCGTTGCATGTTCCCAAGCCTTCGTTGCATGTTCCCGAACTTTCGTTGCATGTTCCCAAACATTCGGTACGCATACCGCACACTTACGAAATACAGTTAACAATTAAAAAATAACAAAATCTATGTTTTACAATTAATTAAAAGAAACAGACATGAATTCAATTCAATTAAAAAAAGGCAGACTAAACAAACTGTTAAGAACAGTTTTCTGCATGATGTTTCTTATTCCTTACTGTTTGTTGGCTCAAACAGGCGGAATAACAGT
>JAISNL010000147.1 GCA_031276235.1 Prevotellaceae bacterium
CCGCGCCCCGATAAGAAAATTTTGCTGTCGATAATAAAGCAGCATGATGAAATGACAATTTATGCCGCGCTGCCAGAGTTGGGACACCCAACATCAAGCGTTGGACCGTCTGAATATCACGGTTTTATTATTCGCCACAAACTGGAAGGCGAAGAAAAATATCAGACCGTTGTTTCAACTCGGCTGCATCACACTTTATTTTTTGACCATGCCGATGAAGGCAAACGTGTATTAATATCGGCGGCATGGGTCAATCCGCGCCTCGAACCCGGTCCGTGGAGCGACGAAATATCGGAAATTATCGGATAAAATGATGAATAATAAAAACAACTCAGGGGCGGGATTTGCCAGATAGCAATGAAGAAACAAATTAAATAATAATAAATTAATATATTATGAAACTGAAATGTTTTAAATACATTTTATTTATGGGCAGCGTGCTGATGTCATGCACAAAAGAAATTCCAAACAATAATGACGACAGTCCCAAAGATGCTGACTTGTTTTACAAGCCAAGCCCTATCGCCAATCCGAAGAACGATGATGAATATTTTTTTAATTATCGTCTTGCCGAATTTGCGCCTTCTACCGAGCCGCTAATCAACGAAACCTTTGGCACAGTGCCGAGATTTGAAGAGGTAGGCTTCTGGGAACATACTTCCTACACTTCGCACGTTGTGGGATTTACTACCAATTTGCCTACAATTTCAATAATTGAATACGGCGAAACGGCTGCCTATGGACATACAACTGCGCAAACGGAGTCGTACTTTTATCAGCATCTGCATTATATCAAAGGGCTTGAACCGGGCAAAACCTATCATTACCGCTTCGTGGCGCAGGATTATGACGGCGTTACCATCTCCTCAAGCGACCATACGTTTACCGTGAATCAGCTTACTGATGACATTATCCGTATCCCCGATGACATGGTGGGAGACGCTCCTTATACTCTCACTCAAAGCAACGCAAGATATGTGCTTACGCAGGATTTAACCGTTCCCACGATGGCTATAAATATCAAAGCCCACAATGTGGAACTTGACCTTGACGGGCATACGATTATCTATGACAACGTTCCATCTACGGTTGCCGGTTCGGGTGTTTACGATGAGGAAGCAACTTTCGGCATCCGCTCGGGATTGTGGAATTTCACCAATTTCAAGATATTTAACGGCATCATCAAACAGGGCGTCAACGGCGGAGCAGGTGTTTACGGAGAAGGATACAACCCACTTTTCCTGCATCACATGGGCAACACATACAATGAAGTAGCCGGCATTACTGTTGATTATTATGGCAACAACATTGGCGGCATGGTAACAAGTAACGGGCATATCCATCACAATCTGGTTTACGATAGAGGCACTGCAATAGACGACCGTCATGCAGGTATTAGGGCTATAAAAGTAGGAGATGGCATCAATAATGATGTTTCATTCAATTCGCTGCGCCGCTTCCGAAATTGGGGCATAGGCGCCACCGGCGGCAAACTAGAATATAACGAACTTTATTCCGACAGCTTCGCTACCAACAGTTTCGCATTAGGCGCAGGCAACAATCTTACTGTCAAAAACAACAAAATATTTGGCATGGGATACAACCCACTTGGCATAGGATGGGGTAGCGACTTGTATGTAAAAGACAATTTTATCTACTTGCGCGGTTTTTCGCCCTCGATGCGCTTCGAAGAATTTGGACGTAAATCGGCGATAGCTGGAATGAGAATAACTGACGGCAACGTGAAAAATGTGCTATATGAGGATAATGTTATAGTGCTGAAGCCTGAAGACGGATGTGTAGGCGCACGCGGTATATGGGGATTCAACGGCATAAACAACACAAATATCGTGTACCGCCGCAACACCATAAAGGTAGAAGCCATGCCGGGCAACTGCAATAATCCCGAAGACGGCGCACGAGTAGGAGGCGACAACATAGCGCCATACTACAACAACGAAGTGAACTACGCAATTGCAGCTGTTACTTTCAGCGAAAGGGCGGAAAACACAGGCGATCCCATACCAGACCCTGTTATTTTTGAAGACAACCATCTTATAGGCAATGTGAATCTGGTGGTAGTAGGCGAAGGTTACGGAATTTGCCACAGCGTGTGGATGTATGGAACAAAATTAGAAAAGATAGAACACGACAGCGAATTTTTTCACCCCGTCCGCATCGGTTTCTGGTATTGGGATACGAGGAACAACCGAATGGTTGATAACAAACTCGTTAATATAAGCGAAGAAGATATGACACCGTTCTTTTTCGGCGGCACAGGCAAAATGGAAATAAGTTACGGCGAAAGTAAAACTGTGATAATAAAAGGCAACAACGGAACGCCGCTCTCCAATAAAAGCATTACGCTTACAACGCCCGAAGACGGCTACACACAAACCATCAAAACCGACGCAAGCGGCAGACTCTCCTTCGATTTGCTCACCGTGCGGTACTACAAGTTTGGCAACAGTCAGGAACATAATGGCGAGAAAGGAGAACGGAAGCGAATCGATTACAGCGAGTACACTTTCAGTTGCGATGGCTACCAGCCGCTCACCGTGCCGATTGAACAACTGAAAAGCGCAAATGAATTAACCATGTAGAATTAAAAATCGTAGCACAGTTCTTATTTGGCAATATTGCACAGAAGCGGTAAATTTGCTGTCAACTTTAATTTATACCGGGGCATTAGGAGTTCACTAACGCCCCGATTTGTTTTGGGTATTGGTTATAACTGCCTGCGCCATGTCAAAAAAATTTAATAAAACTAAGGTAAAAACAGTATAGAATACATGTACCGAAATATTTGTAGGATACAGGAAAAATGCACGGCAAATCAACATGGTAATTTTTATTTTCTTTGCGATTTTCAGGTATGACTGCTATTCGGAAGAAACAACTGTTGAATATATAAATATAAGTCAATCACTTAAAGGGTTCATTATGGAACTTGAATAATTAATGCATCTATTGTATAAAAATTTATTAATTATTTTTGTAAATGATTTTGCAAATTGACAATATAAAAAACAAAAACGATTCGGAATTGCTGTCGCTTTTTTGCAGTAGCGGCAACAGTTTTTATTTGGGTCATCTTTACAATCGCTACATGCACCTTGTGTATGGCGTGTGTTTGAAATATTTGCAAAATTCGGATGATGCTCAGGATGCAGTAATGCAGATTTTTGAATTTCTTCTCGAAAAAATAGAAAAATACGAAATCGCAACTTTCCGAACATGGATTTACAGCGTTGCCCGAAATCACTGTTTACAAAAGCTGCGCAAAAAAAACAAAGAAATTTTAATGGATTTTTCTGTCGATTTTATGGATTTTTCAGATATTTCTCATCTATTTTATGAACATGACAGCGAAAAACAGGTTACGGCGCTTAAAAAATGTATGGAAAAATTGCCCGAAACGCAACGCCGCTGTATTGAAATGTTTTTTTTCTACGAAAAATCTTATGCCGATATTGCAGATGAAACAAAATATCATCTTAAAAGCGTAAAAAGTTATATACAAAACGGAAAACGTAATCTCAAAATATGTGTAGAAAACAGATTGAAAAATGAATAAAGAAAAAAATATAAAAGCATATTCGAGTTTGCTTGATTATATAAAAGGCAAACGCAAAGGCATTGAAGCCAATCATACGGAACGTGCGGCAATGACAGATCCTTTTTTGCACGAGGCATTGGAAGGCATTGATTCTATTGACGGTAATCATGTGAAACATATCGAAAGTTTGCATGACAAAATAATGAAACGCGCATCCGAGCATAAAAAACGTTATCGCAAAATTATGGTTTGGGGAGCGGCGGCAAGTATGAATGTAATTTTTACGTGGACGGCTGCGGCTTGCGTAAGTTTGGGCATAGCCGGCGGACTTATATATTTTTCAACATTAGGTTCTGAAAATTCGGGAATGGAATTTACTGTTTCGGGCGGCAATGATTTTATTGCAAAAATAAAAAAAACAGGTAAAGATATTTTTGAAGAAGAATTATTGCTGCCAGAAATGATAGAACCTCCAATTCCTAAAAATATTGAAAATTATAATATAGAATATACAAACATTAAAATCGTAAAAAAAAATACGCCTGTTCAGGATATTTTGAATTTTGACAATGACAGCATTGCCGCTGAAAAACATAAAATCGCTTACGTAAAACCGCAAAAACTTGAACCAGAAACATACATAGACGAAAATATTCCGTTTGCAGTAGTCGAAGAATATCCGAAATTTATGGGCAAAGATGCCAATGCTTTCAAGGACTGGATTCAGGAAAACATAAAATATCCGGAAAACGAAACTTTTGCGCAGGGAAAAGTTGTATTAAGTTTTATTGTTGACAAGGATGGATATGTTAAAAACGTAAATGTGATAGGAAAAGTTGCCACAGAACTTGACCGCGAGGCTGTACGCACAGTTTCGTCATCGCCAAGATGGACGCCTGCCAAACAAAAAAATATGCCTGTTGATTTTGAATTTACGTTTGCCATCAATTTCAGTCTGAACCAATAATGCAAAATTTTAATTTTATATATTAGATAATTACATTGTTAAACTGTTAGCGATATATCGCCAATCGAAATATTTCATTTAAATTTGCAAATAATTCAAACTAATGCCAAAAATTTTAAGTATAGAATCGGGAACAAGTGTATGCTCTGTCGCATTGTCGCAGGGCAAACAGATTCTCGCATTGTGCGAAAGCGATGAAGATGCCGCTCACGCAGCGAAACTGTCGGTTTTTATAAACGATGTTTTCAACAGACAGAATATTGATGCAGCCGATTTGGATGCAGTAGCAATAAGCGAAGGTCCCGGTTCGTACACAGGAATACGTATTGGAGTCGCTACAGCAAAAGGTTTATGCTTCGGAGCAGGAAAACCGCTGATTGCCGTAAGCAGTTTGCAGTCTTTGGCAAAACTGGCTGTCGAAAAAATAAAACCAGCGCCTGAAATGCTTCTGTGTCCGATGATTGATGCTCGACGAATGGAAGTTTATACGGCATTATTCAACAGTAATGCAAAAATGATAAATAACATATCGGCACAGATTATTGATGCAAACACTTTCAGTGAATTATTGAAAATAAACAAAATAATATTTTTCGGCAGTGGAGCAGACAAATGCAAGCCTGTAATCAACTCGCCGAATGCAATATTTGCCGATATAAAAGCATCAGCAAAAGGAATGACTGACATAGCCAACGAAAAATTTGTTAATTCCGATTTTGTTGATATTGCTTATTTTGAACCTTTTTATTTGAAAAATTTTGTGGCAACAACATCCAAAAAGAAAATATTCTGATTATTGGATAACTTCTATTGAAACAACACGACTAAACTTTTTGGTAATGTCATGCGCGACACTGCAGTAACGCAGCGCGTCATTGCGAATCAGTCAATAAAACGATGGTCAATTATTATCAGCCGCAGATATTTTTGAAAACTCTCAAAGCGTTTTGTCCAAGTATTTTTGTTATTTCATCTGGTTTATAGCCGCTGTCGAACAAGGCTTTTGTGAGATTTGGAAATTTTGAAACATTTTCCAAACCGTCAGGCGTAATTTCAATTCCATCGAAATCTGAGCCAAGCGCTATGCAGTCAACGCTTCCTGTAAGGTTACGAATATAATTGATATGGTTCATAACGTCATTTATTGTGGCTTTATCGGTATTGTTTAAGAAATACGGATAAAACACAGAGCCGATGATTCCTCCGCGCCGAGCGATTTCTTTTATATGTTCATCTCTTAAATTGCGTTTTACTGGATTCACTGCATAAGCTCCCGAATGTGTAGCAATTATTGTTTGTTCTGTATGAGCCAGCACGTCATCAAGCGATTTTTTATTTACATGCGACACGTCAATCATTACTCCGAGTTCGTTCAAACGGTTTATAACCTGTTTGCCGAATTGCGTTAAGCCTTTACTGTCATCGTCGTTTGCTCCGCCGCACCATTCCGTTCCATAGTTCCATGCAAGCGTAAGATAACGCATTCCGTGCGTGTAAAGTTTATTGATATTGTCAACGTTATCGCCAATCAGCTGTCCGCCTTCAAGGCATAATACTGCTGCAATTTTGCCGTTAGCAACTGTTGATAAAATATCGCTGTAACTGCCTGCAAGTTTTATTTCTCCGTTACATTCATCAATATCATGGTTTAGAATATCAATAAGTTCTACGGCTCGCGTAAAATGGTTTTCATGGTCGTCGGGGCGTGTCCAGATAACGAAAAACTGAACATTTACGCCGCCTTCTTTCAATCGTGCGAGGTCGGTATGATGTTTGCTGTTGGCAAACAGACGATGTTCGGGATGATTAACCCGCTCTTCCATATAATCGTTGTGCAAATCAACAACTATGGATGACTGATGAATTATTTTATATTGGTTTTCCATAATTATAACGTAATATTAAATGTGATTTATAATCGCTGTTTACATTTCGTTCACTGTAAACTTGTAGCCTTCCATAATCGGATTGTGCAAAAGTTTTGTGCAAATTTCCGTTACTGTTTTTTCGGCTTCATCTTTTGATTCGGCTTCTATTTCAAGCGTTATGTGTTTACCTATGCGCACATTGTCAATTGCGGCATAGCCATTGTTGTGCAGTGTCATTGTTACTGCTTTTCCCTGCGGGTCTAAAAGCGCTTTAAGAGGCATTACATTGATTTCGGATATGAATTTCATAATTTTTATTGTATTTACGTGTTATTTCAAATATTTATTTAATTCCGTGTTTGGCTTCGAGTTCGGGCAATTCTTTTTTATATTCATCAACGTTCCATGTCAGTCCAAAAATAGAAAGGTAATCATTATATTTGCTCAATCCTATT
This sequence comes from Prevotellaceae bacterium, assembly GCA_031276235.1. Lineage (GTDB taxonomy): Bacteria > Bacteroidota > Bacteroidia > Bacteroidales > UBA932 > JAIRKV01. Next base: position 6,850 of record JAISNL010000147.1, read on the forward strand.
TCCGCTCTTCTTTTATCTATATTATCAGGATCTTCGAGCGGCACTATATAATATTTTCCTGTTTGAACATCAATGCCTATACGGCTTCCGTAAATTTGCCGTTTGCCCTGTTTCAATGCCATTTCATCTTTAAGCAGAGCAAAATATATTGGGTCGGCTTTTTCGTTTGCTACGGCGTCTTCAATCATGGGCAAATATTTTTCCTGTGTTTTCGTATCTGCATATTGCATCACCGAAAACAGCACTCTGCTTCCGTGTTCTCCTATAATATCAGGTCCAAGCCAGCCTTTTTCGTCCAGAATTTTTGTTATTTTGATAATATTTTCTGAGTTTTTTTGGCTTAGTTTTTTTAGATACTGTCGCATTTCGTTTGAATTGCGTCCATAATTCTGTTCTATTTCGTTAATTTCAAAACTGTGTTGCCTGTCTTCTCTGTAAATAGAATCAAGTTGCGCTGCCAATGCTGCATCAAGTTTGTCGGCTTTTTCTCTGTTTTGTTTCACAAATTCAATGATAAAATTCCAGCGTTCGTCTGCATGAAGCGACGACAGAGATGCATCATTCGTAATGAGATTTAAATCTGCAAACTCTTCTATATGCGTAATTTGGAAAAGTTGCACAAAGGCTGAATCAGCCTGACCTGCCAATGCCCATGCGCGGGCGGCTCTGTATCTGTCGATGGTTTGTGCATAAACGCCGTATTTGGCAAATGCTTCCGACAGTTCATTAGCCGACTTGAAATATTCTTTGTCTGCATAAAGTTTGTCGGCTTTGTTTACAAGTTCGGCGTATTTGCTCTTGCTCTGGCAAAATGCTGAACCTGCTGCTAAAACTGTTAATACTGTTAATATTATCTTTTTCATTGCAGTTTAATTTTCTTTTCTGTTATATAATTTTTAATGAATATCAAAAACGCCATTTTATTATTGATAATAAAATATACATCACTACCGACAGGCTGACTCCTGCAAAACCAAGCAGCAGTATGAATATTAATGATACTGCCAAAAATATTATTTTCGTAATATTTCTTCTGATTATGTTGCTTTCGCTAAAATTTATTTTAAGCGCAAACATTGGTATTTCGCAAACCAGCAATATCGACATCACGATACACAGCAATATTATGGAAATATCGCAGCACAAAATATTATGAATAAATGTGAAGTCATTTGCAGCAAGCACCGTTGATACTATAAATATTGCATTTGCAGGCGTAGGCAATCCTAAAAACGAATCATGCTGACGCTCGTCAATATTGAATTTTGCAAGCCGCAATGCCGAAAAAACGGCTATGATAAACGGAAAGCCGAACAAAGGTATTCCAAGTATAGGAATAGAAAGCAGGTCTGGATTTATTTTTATTAGCAACTGATGCAGCATGGCTGCAGGCACAAGCCCGAAACTTACCATATCAGCCAGCGAATCCAGCTGTACGCCCAGCGGCGAATAGGCTTTGAGTACACGCGCCGACAATCCGTCGCAAAAGTCAAAAAATACAGAAAAAAACATGAAGTACGCTACTATTTCGAAATCATGCCTGAATACAAATACCAGAGCCAAACAGCCCGATAGAAGGTTGAGTGATGTTAATATATTCGGAATTATTTTTTTTGTTATTGTCCACATATTCTTAATTTTTATATATAAAATACAGACTTTTTTCATTTGTCTGCCAATAATTAAAATATTTCATGTAAATTTGCCACAAAACTACAAAAATATGTTGAGATATTTATCATTATGCTTGTTATTTATTTATATTTATGCTTGCCACAACACTCGGCAAACAGATAACAGCAAAACGGAAACGCCGAAAAATACTAAAAAAGTTAATGTTAATATCGTTTCTCCCCAAAACGGACAGCAGGTGCAGCAAAACGAAATAATTGACATTATATACGAAATCAAAAACGACAGCCTTGATATTGACACTGCCGTTTTGTTTGTAAATAATCGTGAAGCGGCGCGATTTACCGGCGCTCATTACAAATGGACAATGAACGAAAAACGCACGGGACGGCAGTCGCTGCGCCTGAGCATGAGAGCTGACGGCGTTGAAGTTGCCGCCGCATCTTTTGTTTTGAAATATTTTCCGCCACCACCGCTATATTATTCTTATTCGATTGTTAAACAATATCCGCACAATACAGGATTTTTTACTCAGGGACTGTTTTATGATGAAGGCTTTTTGTACGAAGGCACGGGACAGTACGGCAGTTCAGCCCTGATGCAAATAGAACCGACAACAGGAAAAGTGATGAAATCGGTAAATCTCAGCGAAAAATTCTTCGGCGAAGGAATCACGCTTGTCAACAACAGAATTTATCAACTTTCGTGGCAGGAACATCAATGCTTCATATACGACAAAAATACTTTTGAGCAACTTTCTACGCTCAGCTATACAAACGAAGGCTGGGGAATTACAACAGTTGGCGACTTGCTGGCTGTGAGCGATGGCTCATCGATTATAAGTTTTGTTAACCCCGATAATTTTGCCGAAGTACGCCGAATTGAAGTCTGCAGCAACAAAGGAAATGTAAGCCAGCTTAATGAACTTGAATTTATAGATGGGCTGATTTGGGCTAACGTATGGCAAACAAATACTGTAGTTATGATAAATCCCGAAACAGGCGCTGTGGTTGGCGAAATTGATTTAAGCGGAATATATCAAAATGCAAATGCAGAAAACTGCCTGAACGGAATTGCCTGCGATGCAGAAAATAAACGAATCTTTGTTACAGGCAAACACTGGTCGAAACTTTTTGAAATAACAATAAATCAGACAAAATAAACCGTATTGTCGATGAAGATTGAAAATGTAAATAACGAGCGACATACCGACTGCCACGATGCCAAAGTCGCCGTTGTAATTCTGAACTGGAACGGACGCAAAATTATGGAAGAATTTTTGCCATCCGTTGTGAAACATACAAACAGCAAACAGACAAAAATCATAGTCGCCGACAACGGCTCTACCGATGACTCGCTGGAGTTTTTATCTCAGAAATTCCCCGATATTGAGCAAATCATTCTTGATAAAAACTACGGCTTTGCAGGCGGATACAATCACGCCTTGAAAACAGTAAACGCCAAATATTTCGTACTGCTTAATTCGGATGTTGAAGTTACCGACGGCTGGCTCGAACCTTTGGTTTCGTATCTCGATGAAAACGGAAATGTTGCCGCCTGTATGCCGAAAATATTATCATACGTGCAAAAAATGCATTTTGAATATGCAGGCGCTGCCGGCGGATTTATAGATAAATATGGCTATCCGTTTTGCCGTGGACGGATTTTGACAAATGTAGAACAAGATGACAGACAGTATGACAAGCCTGTGAACGTGTTTTGGACAACCGGCGCGTGCATGATTATTCGCTCCGAAATTTATAACCGACTCAAAGGATTTGACGAAGATTTTTTTGCCCATATGGAAGAAATTGATTTATGCTGGAGAATACAACATGCAGGCTATTCGCTGATGTGTATCCCGCAGTCAACTGTTTTTCACCTTGGCGGCGGCACCCTTAATGCCGATAATCCTAAAAAAACATATTTCAATTTCCGCAACAATCTGTTTATGCTTGTGAAAAACCTGCCGCAACGCAAATTCAAAACCACGATATTCATCAGAATATTGTTAGATATTGTGTCGGCAATAATATTTTTACTGTCGTTCAGATTTTCACACTTTGCCGCAGTTGTCAAAGCGCATTTTCATTTTTACAAATCCGCAGGAATATTGAAGCAAAAACGCAAAGAAATATTGGAACTGTCGCAAACAGATGAAATACAGAACATATATCCAAAATCTATTGTGTTTCACTTTTTCAGATCCCGCAAAAATCTAAAGTTTTCGGAAATACGGTTCAAGTGAAAGATACTCAGGCAAAGCCAAAAGCCATGAACCCATATACTTTTATTGTTGATTCGCAGCGAGTGCAGAAGCAGTTAAAAAATCAGCCCTAACATAAAAATATTGCTGCATTATGCTGCAGGAGCGTCTTACATTATGCTGCAGAACATTTCTAACCTGTGCGTTATAAAAGTGAAGAGCGAAGCAATCTGGAATATCAGGGCGCAGCCCTGAAGCAATAGCGCAGGGCGATGCTCTGCGCTAAATGCTCGAAGGCTTGCAGCCTTTTTGCTAATTTTTCAACTGTCAACTGTCAACTATCAACTTACCTGTTCGATATTCCACACAAATGCCCGCAGTCCCTGCATTTTGGCGGCGGCGTCAAGTTGGCGCAAATCTGTCATTATCTTTTCTGTTTTTTCGTCTTCAACAATAATCAGCATTGATGAATTCATTGATGGCCATGCATGATTTCCGTAGTGCGGTTCTCCGTCGTCAGTTCCTCTGCCTTCGGTGAGTTCCCATTTTGTAAATCCGCGCACATCGTTATTGTCAAAAACATCGAGTACACGTTCGCTAAGAGCTTGATTGTAGGATATAAATATTGCCTTCATGTCTTATTTGTTTCAAAATTAATTAACAGGATTATTCAAACGTTTGATTGAACGTTTCAGTTCTTCTATTTCCTTTCGTTCATCTTCGTTTGTTTTCTTCTTTCTGAATGCTCTGTTATTAACCAGCAGGGCATACAGTACGGGTATTACCAGCAATGTAAGCATGGTAGAGAATGTTAAACCGCCGATGATTGCCATTCCCATTGGTCTCCATACTTCCGCGCCTTCGCCGCCGCCTATTGCAAGCGGCAACATTCCAAGTATTGTGGTGAGCGAGGTCATCAGTACGGGGCGCAAACGGCTTTTGCCAGCCATTACAACGGCTGTGCGCACTTTGTGTCCGCGTTCTACAAGAAGATTGGTATAATCAACCATCACAATTCCATTTTTCACCACAATTCCAACAAGCATCACCGCGCCTATCAATGCAATAATGCTAAGCGGAGTATTTGTTAAAAACAGCGCAAGGAATACGCCTGTAAATGCAAATGGAATGGTAAACATTATTATAAACGGCATCTTAAACGACTCAAACTGTGTTGCCATTACAATATAAACAAGGATAATAATAAGTATCAGCAGGGTCATCATGTCCTGATTTGATTCCTGCTGGTCTTCTATTGTGCCGCCAATTACAATGTCTATTCCCTGTGGGGCTTCGTAATTTTGCAGCAGCGCAGTTACTTCTTTTATCACATCTCCGAGCGCGGCATCGGGCGCAAGCAAGGCGTTCACGCTTACAAGCCTCCGCCGGTTTTCGCGTTCTATTGCGGGAGCGGCAAATTCGTCGGTTACCGTTGCCACTTCTCCGAGCTTGATGCGCTGTCCCAGACTGTTGTTGAGGGTAATATTCCTTATATCGTCCATTGATTTGCGAAATTCTTCCGCATATCTTATCACAATATCATATTCATCTCCGTCTTCGCGGTATTTGCTTGCAACAAGTCCGTCGATTCTGTTGCGTACGGCAGTGGATGCCATTGCGCTTGTCATTCCGTACCATGCAAGTTTAGTTCGGTCGAACTGTATATTGTATTCGGGGCGCATGTCATCGCGTGAAAGTTGAACGTCCCTTGCTCCTTTTACTTCTTTCGATACTCTGTCTTTCAGTTCCAAAGCAACGGTATTGGTTAAATCCATATCATTGCCGAATACTTTGAGTTGCACGTTGCTCGGACCGCCCATTGAGCCTCCTGCATTGCCGCCGGGCGTAACCGAATACTGTCGTATTTCGGGTATTCCTGCGAAATCGTTGCGCAGCGAGTCTGATATTTCAAAAATCGTTCGCTTGCGTTCTGTTGAACGCGGCAGCCTCATTCTGAAACTGACTATATGAGATCCCGATGCCTGCATTGCCGCAAAGGCATTAGAACCTGAACTTGTGCCTGCGCTTGCCGATAAAATGCGTACTTCGGGATACTTTTCGGCAACTATGCCTTCTATTTTGCGGGCTATTTTTGCCGTATATTCTACGCTTACGTTCTGTTCCATCTGCACTGTTGCCGAAATCACTCCGTTGTCGGATGTTGGGAAAAATTCTATTGGTACAACCGACAGCAGCGACAGCGAAACAAAAAACATTGCAAATGCCGCCACCAGCACCGATATTCTATGCCATACAGCCCATGTAAGCAGTTTTGCGTAAACAATATCCAGAAAATTAAGAAATTTGTCAATTGGTTTGTAAATAATTCCCAATCCCTTGTAAGTATGAATTCCGCCTTCGAGTTTAAGAATGTATGCAGAAAGCATTGGGGTAAGCGAAATGGCAACTGTTGTTGACACGCATACTACAATAGTTACTATCCATCCCAGTTCGCGAAACATGATTCCCATCATACCCGATATCAGCGTAAGCGGAAGAAATACGGCAACAATTACAAGCGTTGTAACGATTACTGAAATCCAGACTTCGTTTGTTGCATACACCGCCGCATCTTTCGGGCTGCTTCCGCGCTCTATGTGCGTTGTGATATTTTCCAGCACTACAATGGCATCGTCAACAACCATGCCTATTGCAATTGACAGCGAACTGAGCGAAATTATATTAAGCGTGCTGCCTGTGGCGTACAAATATATAAATGCCGTAATAAGCGATATGGGAATGGTTAAACAGATAATGAATGTGGCTCGCCAGCGCCCAAGGAATGCCATTACCACCAGAATAACAAAAATAAAGGCGTACATTATCGTTTCGGTTAACGAGTCGATACTATATTTGATAGATTCTGATCCATCCATCACAATACCTATATTAATATCTTTCGGCAATGATTCCTGTATTTGCGGCAACAGCCTGAATATCTCATCCACTATGTTCACCGTATTTGCTCCCGACTGTTTTTGTACAAGAGCAACGATTCCTTTTCTGCCGTTGATACGCGAATCCATGGTTGCTTTTTCGAGCGTATCTTTAATTGTTGCTATTTCGCCAAGCACAATGCTTCTGCCGTTTTGAGTTGATACAACAATATTTTTCAATTCATCGCTGCTTGTAAATTCTCCATCTGCCTTGAGGTTGAAAGTATTGTTTCCCAAATCAACCGTTCCGCTTGGAATGTTTATGTTTTCGGCTGCAATTATGTTTCCAATCTGCTCCACCGAAAGGTTGTAGGCATCAAGTTTGTTAGGGTCAATGTTTATCTGTATTTCGCGTGCAGGAATACCCATAAGGCTTACTGCGCCTACTCCATCAATACGGTTGAGTATGTTTACAAGTTTATCGTCGAGAATTTTATTCAGCGCAGCATAGCTTTCGTCTGCAGTTGCCGTCAGTACCATTACAGGCATCATCGAACTGCTGAACTTGAATATTGTGGGATATGTAACATCATCGGGAAGATAGTCTCTCACTCGGCTTACAACATCTCTTACATCGTTTACAGCCTCGTTCAGGTCGCATCCCCATTCCATTTCCAGAGTAATCATCGATACGTTATCGCGCGATGTTGAGGTAAGTTTTTTAAGATTGTTGACTGTATTCAAATTATCTTCGAGTACGCGGGTAATATTGGTTTCGATGTCGGCTGCATTTGCTCCCGAATATGCGGTTACAACGCTTACATACGGAATATCCATTTCGGGAAACTGGTCTATAGCCAAATTATTTAGCGAAAACAGTCCTAATGTTATTACGCCTATAAAAATCAACATCGTTGATATAGGTTTTTTTACCGCTATTTGATAAATTTTCATCTTTATTTCTTTTATTTCGTTCTTTGTTGTTTGTTTTGTTGGGAATCGGCAAGTTAATTAACTTTACAATAATTCATCAATCGTTTTTAACCGTTACTTTTTTGTCGTTGTCAAGTCTCGATAAGCTTGTTATGGCAACTTCATCTCCTTCGTTGATTCCCGATAATATTTCAATCATATCGCCGTTTTGAATACCGAGCGTAACTACTCGTCGTTCGGCGATGCTGTCGTTAATTACAAAAGCGTATTTTTCGTTTGTTCCTATTTGCTTTTGAACTGCAACATCTTTAATCATAATTCCTTCTTCCTTGCCGAAATTAAGAATCACTCTGCCAAACATTCCGGGGCGCACTCGCTCGTCTCTGTTCGGCAGTTTAACTTCTACGGCAAATGTGCGTGTTGCCGCATTCAAAGTCGGATGTATCAGGCTTATTACTCCTTTGAAAATTTCGTCGCCGTACACATCAAGTTTCACATCTGCCTTCAATCCTTTTTTTACTTTGGTGTAATACTGTTCCGAAACGTTTATTAAAAGTTTAACGGGTTTAATCTGTTCAATCACAAGTACAGGTTTTGCCGCATTGTACATGTCGCCATCGTCATAGTTTCGGGCTGTTATTATTCCGCTAACAGGCGCTACAAGCTGTGTGTTTTCAAGCAGGTTGTTGTAGGATGTAACCTGCAAGTCCAAAGCCATTTTTGCGGCATCCCAGTTGGCTTTGCTCACGCCGCCTACTTTGTACAGTTCGTCGATGCGTTCAAAGTCTTTTTTGCTGTTTGCGATTTGCAGTTCGAGTTGGGCAAGATTTGTTGCATCCATTTGCACAAGTTTTTGTCCGCTGGCAACGCGGTCGCCTACTTCGACCAGTATTTTGTTTATGCGCACAGGAGCGTTGGGCGCAATATTGTTTGTTTTTTCCGATTCTACTGTCGCCGTAAATTCATGTATTCTGTCAATAACCTGTTTTTGTGCGACCACTGTTTTGACAAGTATTTTTTTATCTTCCTGCGACGTTGCAGATTCTGTGTTTTTTTTGTTGCTTTCCGCGCAGGAAATCATTGTTGCCAAAGATAGCAACAGGATAGTGTTTTTTACTGATTTTTTCATCATTATATGTATTTTTATTATTTTTCGGTTTGATAATTATATTTCAATGTGTTTATTCTGCCAAACTGTCGCGTCCGAGAGTTTTATATAAATCGGCTTTTGCTGTAAGATAATTGTATATTGACTGGTTATAAACCAATTCGGCTTGGGTTAATGCAATTTCGCTGTCGTTAACTTCGAGTACTGTTCCCGCTCCTACTTCATATCGTTTTACGGCTATGGTTCTGCCTTTTTCTGCCTGTTTTATGCTTTCTCTGTCAGACATTACCTGTTCTGCGCTTGCCGACATACTGTTCAAATAACTTTGCACAAGCATATTCAACTGGCGTTCGGTATTCAGGCGCGTATCCTGCATTTGTTGAATCTGTAGCTTTATCTGCTTGTTTTTTTTGCTTGTTGCTGCATTAAACAGAGGAATGTTCAAATTAAATCCTAAGGTTGAATACGGAAACCAGTTGTAATGAAAAATTCTGAAATCGTTATTCAGCGATGTGTACATATATCCGAAGGTTGCCGAAAGCGTGGGAAGATAATTTGTGCGCTGAATGTTTAACTGTTTTTTCAACATTTCGGTATTCAAATCCAACTGTTTTATGTCGCTGTTTTGTTCAAGGTTCATGGCGTTTGCATAAATTTGCCGCGTAAACATTCCGCGCTCGTGGTCTTTCAAACTTCCTTCAATTTCAATTTTTACAGTCGGGTCTATGCCCATCAATACTTTAAGTTGAAGCATGGCTAAATTGATTCCGTTCGCTGCGCTTACAACATTTGGTTTTATGGAACGCATCTGCACTTCGGCTCTGATTTTGTCATATTCGCTCACCAAGCCATGTGTGTATTTGGCATCTATGTTTTTATAATTTTCTTCGGCATGTCTGTAACTTTTTTCAAGCACCGCATAACTGTCCTGAGCCAAAAGCAATTGATAATATGCTTTTGCAACCTGATTTATCAAATCCAAACGCGATGCGTAAGCTTTTTCTCTTGCAAGTTCTATATCTGTTTTGGTAAGATTAATGGTTTTGTACAAAGCAGGCGCAAAAAGCGGCAAATTTATTTGAATTCCGCCCGAATAACTGTTGTCGCTGCCAACCTGAATACGTTGTTGCTGTCCGCCAAATTCCATCACCATTGTTTGCTTTTTCACGGCTCGCGAATATGTTGCCATGGCATTTACCTGAGGAAACAGCCCTGCATAAATTTCCTGTTTTGCCGTTTTTTTCAGTTCTATATTTTTGTCGGCGATTCTGATGACAGGACTTTCGCTTTGCGCAATTTCTATTGCCTGTTTGAGCGTAATTTTCAATACTCCGCTGTTTACCGTCAGCGAGTCCTGAGCGTAAATGTTTGCCGATACAGCAAATACGAACATCAGTATTAAAAGTTTCTTTGTTGTCGAACAATTTCTCATTATTTTTTGTTTTAACTCTATGATTACTTATAAATTTGTTTATTCTAATTATGAAAACAATTTAAGTTGCATAATATTTTAAAATTTATGTTATTTTATATATATGCTTTATTTTCAGTTACAAAATTTTCTATTTCTTTCAGTCCTTTTTGTGTTGAAATTCCTCTGCAAAAGCTGATAACAAGAGTTGTAAAAATTTCGCGCGGGTGAAACTGTTTTATCGCTTTACTGTTATGAAGTCCTTCGATTTGCGCTACCAGCAAAGTTGATATTAAATTCAGATTCAAATCGTTTCTCACAGTTTTTTGTTCCAGTCCTTTTTCGAGATGTTTTGCCATAAACGACAAATACAAATCCAAATATTCCTTGTTTTTTTTGGCTACTTTGGGATAAAATTTTTGCAAGTCAATAAAAAAACATTCTCTTGATTTTGCTGTCAGTTCATCTTTATTTTGCTCTGTTACATATTTCAGAATATTCAATATGCCAACCAGACAACTCGGAGTTCTGTCAATTATTTGCCTTACAATTTTGCGATGCTCTGCCCAAATGTGTTCAAGCAGTTTTTCGAGCAAGTCTTCCTTGTTGGCAAATGTTTCATATAATGTGCGTTTTGAAATTCCAGCTTCGGCGGCAATTTCGTCCATTGTTACCGAACGTATTCCGCGCAGCAGAAACAATTCTTGCGCTATGTTTATAATTTTATCGTGCATTTGCGTACATGTGTATTTATCTGTTTTGGGGGACAAAAGTATATAAAACTTTTAAAACCGCAAAAGTTTTTGAAGTTTTAGTATAAGTTAACAATAATCTCGCAGTTCTCAAACATATCGAGCCGCCTTCATACTGCTCAATGTAACTGAAGGCGAGTTCAGTAGTGGTAAAAATATGAATGTATAAATCTGCAAAATATTAAAAATCAATCCACGAACAATCTACCGCGTGAAGAAAAAGTTGATAGAATTGATACAGTATATCTCATGTTTTCGGCAGGAAAAAGCGAACTTAAACCGTGGATAGTAAAAGGTTAGGACATTTCAGAGGATGCAATGCAAGCAGATAAAGAAAAACGTGTTGATTGTAAACAAGCCGATATTTATTTGCGCAACTTAAATATTTCATGTATTTTTGCTTTGTTAATTTTTAAAAAATGATAATGTAAATGGAAAAATAAAATAATGAAAAGCGTTCGCTTTTGTTCCTACTGTTGAAACTTCGACAATTTCAAGGCTGTTAGGGAGTAAAATCAAACGCTCGCGAGTAATCGTGAGCTTTACTCTATAGCAGCAGGTAGTCGAAGACCTCAACAGTAAAATATGTAAAGTTCACGTTTTTTATTGCAAAAAAAATACTGTATGAAACATGAAATACATATTGGACAGATGATATGCAATAAACTCGAAGAAAACGGAAGGTCAATATCATGGCTTGCAAAAAAAGTATATTGCGATAGAAGCAATTTGAGAAAAATGCTGAAACACAACCATATTTATTGCGAACTTCTTTTGCGAATTTCTATTACACTGAACTATGATTTTTTTGTTCATTACTCTTCACTGATTCACAGCAACAAAGATTCCGTTGAAAATGACACGAGGTGACTCTAATCTCAAAACGTGGTAAAATTTACCTCGTTATGGGGTAAAAATCACCACATAAATATTTTATAATTATATATTTACCCTCTATCTTTGCCTAAAATTTTAACAGCATTTTACCATGAAACTGAACTTTAATTATTATGCGCCGCCGCCTACATAAGGCAACCGACAAACGGCATTGAATTTAAGACAATTACATTGTTAGGTAAAAAATAAATTCAATATGTAACCAAAAATAAAACAGATTTTGTTTTAAAAAATTATATCAAATATGTTAAACATAAAAAATTTAATTAATTTTGTAATGAAAAAAATAATAACAATTACTTTAGCGGCTATTGCTTCAATATGGATAATAGCCTGCTATGATGCCCTTGAAGACAAAGGCATTGAAGACGATACCGTGAAAAACGGAATAACAGTAAAGGAGGCTGCAGAAGTGTTTCAACAAAAAATACGCTCATACGAAGAATTGAAAAGCAAAGGTAATTTACCTGTAAACTATTTGTTGCCCCGCGATTACACTCCGCAATGGGACAATGCAGTATTTAGTGAAAACAAATATGTATGGAGCATTGAAGCGCCGATAATAAGCAGCAGCCAATTGAAAACTTCGCACACTAACGAAAAACAGCCGTGGAGCGCCGTTATTAATCAAAAAGTTGTAGTAATAAAAAGTAAGAAAACGCAAAATACCGAACTGTTTGTGCTTTCGCTTATTCCAGACAAAGAATGTTTTACCAAACACCGCAGCCGCCGCGAGCGACTTTATACCCACCTTGGCAATACAAACAAATTTTCTGGAACTGTAGTATATACCTTGTGGGAAGGCACTAATATAGCGATTAACGAACATACCGACAAAAACACAAAGCGCAAATTTACGCTCAAACGCGACAAACATTTTGCTCAACAGAAAAATTTATCAAAAAACGTTATTGATTCTACAGGCGAGATGGTACTTCTGAGCGGCGATGGACCTGCATGGTGGGATGACTTACCGGAATCTGTTGTTATTGGATATCCAGCAATCTGTGATATGTGCGGTGCTTGGAAAATACATTGTCGATGTCCTGATTATGGATACGGCGGTGGCGGAAGCGATGGATACGATGGATACTATGACGGAGACGAAGATTATGAACCACCTCCTTATGTTGATCCATTTGAGGGCGGTAGCGGTGGCGGCGGAAACGGAAACGGAGATGACGAAGATGACGAAGATGACGAAGAAGAACCTCCGATAAAATATACCGTAACAATTTCAATTGCAGGTAATGGAACGGCAACAGGAGAGGGCGAATATAATTCGGGAACAAGCGTAACGCTAACCGCTACTTCCAATACAAATTATAGTTTTGTCGGTTGGATTGGTGATTATATAAGCAATTCTGCTAATTTAACATTTACAATAACTCAAAATACTAATGTAACTGCAATATTTCAACCCAAATATGCAGAGACGTGGACTATGGATGACAAAACAAGAAGCGAACTTGTTCCTGCTTTTAATCTTCTTTATTCTGATTGTGCAGGAAAAAGACTAATAGACAATATACCTAATGGTTTTTCAGTAAAATTTGATCCTTCTACTCAATATTTAGCTTATTATAAGGCTTCAACTAATAGCATTACGTGGTTTATGCATACAGTTGATGGTGTTGAAATGCAAACGTTATTTCACGAGTTTTTTCATGCATATCAAAGAAAAAATGATGCTTTTGTAATGTCAGGAGGTAAAGTAATGAATTTAATGAATATAGAAACCGAAGCGAATATTGCAGCATACAAATATGTGAAAAAACACGGGATAGATGATGCTACAGCAACTTGGCATATTTATTGGAATAAAGAACAAAGAAAAGATTTGGATAGATACCTTGCAAACCCCACATTAGAAAATTATAATATTATTTTAAATCATGTTTGCAATATGCCAGAACATGCAAGTATAAAAAACCGAGTTGTGGAATCAAGTAAAAATACAAATATAATGAATCAATTATTTCAAAACTGTTATTAAAAAATAAATATATGAAAAGAAAAATAAAAATAATATTATCCGTAATACTAGCATTTTATTCAACATTAATAAATGCACAATATAATAATTATTACGTATCCGATAAAGTTTCGGGAACGGGTTTTACTTTTATGATAGATAAAAACCCCGATGGGCATTCTTCGTATTACAAAATATATAATAAAAATAATGTAAAATTTTTTATGCCATCATTTACCTCTATTCCAACTCTTCCTCT
>JAISNL010000157.1 GCA_031276235.1 Prevotellaceae bacterium
TTTTCGTACGTCTCGACATAAATTTACGTCTGTCGAAGAGAAAATTTATTTACGTCTCAACATAAATTTATGGCTGTGCTTTTTGCGGTATAAATTTATGAGTTTCCATATATGTATCGGATTAAATCGCTGGATTATTGATTGGCTGGCTATGCCTAATCCTTAGTGTTGAATCGCTTCCGCTCCTCCTGCAATGCTGAGTTGCGTTGTTGTGGCATCATCCATTGTATCACACTGCCAATTCGACAATGTCGAAAATGTTTTATTCTGTAAGTTTGTTACATGAACATTGTCAATTGTTTACAACTAAATTTTCAAATTGCTGCCTATAGTTGTTTATTTTTATTACATTTGCGCCAAATTAATTAGTTATATGAAAGTTTCAAAGTTAACAGCAATAGATCCTTTTCTTATTCCGTTTGAAAGGATAATTCATCGCCGTTTCGAGGAAATGCAAAAGAGAGAAAAAGATATTACAAACGGAATGTTACTTTCCGACTTTGCTAACGGCTATCTTTATTTCGGTTTGCACAATATGGCAAACAGTTGGATTATTCGCGAATGGGCTCCATACGCAACCAGTATTTATATAACAGGCGAATTTTCAAATTGGAAACCGCAACAAAAATATAAACTCCAAAATACAGGCAACGGCATTTGGGAAGGCGTTTTTGTAAATTCTTTATTAAGTCATCTTGATTTGTATAAACTTTATATAGAATGGGATGGCGGTTCGGGCGAACGCATTCCATCGTATGCTCAGCGAGTAATATTTGATGACAACACGCATATTGCAGCAGCGCAAGTTTGGAATCCCGAATCAAAATATAGATTCAAAAACAAATCTCCCGAGCTTATAAAAAATCCGCTGATTTACGAAGTTCATATAGGCATGAGCAGCGCCGAACCTAAAATATCTACATATAATGAATTCAGGCAAAATGTTTTGCCGCGTATAAAACAACTTGGTTACAACGTTATTCAGCTAATGGCAATTCAGGAACATCCTTATTACGGTTCTTTCGGCTATCAGGTATCCAACTTTTTTGCGCCATCATCGAGATTTGGCTCGCCAGACGATTTGAAACAACTGATTGATGCCGCTCACGGCGAAGGAATTGCAGTGATTATTGATATAGTTCATTCTCATTCTGTAAAAAACGAAAACGAGGGATTGAGCCGTTTTGATGGCACGGAATATCAATATTTTCATAAGGGAGAGAGAGGACATCATCCCGTTTGGGATTCGCGCTGTTTTGATTATGCAAAAAACGAGGTAATTCATTTTTTGCTTTCCAACTGCAAGTACTGGCTCGAAGAATACAGATTTGATGGATTTCGTTTTGATGGCGTTACAAGTATGATTTACACACATCACGGTTTGGGCGTTGATTTTGGCGATTATCGGCTGTATTTTGATGGAAATCAAGACGAAGATGCACTTACATATTTGTATCTTGCAAATAAACTCATACATTATTTAAATCCTAAAGCCATTACAATTGCCGAAGATGTAAGCGGAATGCCCGGCATGGCAATATCACAGCAATTTGGCGGTATAGGTTTCAATTTCAGAATGTCGATGGGAGTTGCCGATTTTTGGTCGAAAACAATCAGCGAAAAACGTGATGAAGATTGGATTGCAGGCGATATGTTTTTTCGTATGTCTGACAAACGAGCCGAAGAAAACACAATAAGTTATGCCGAATGTCATGACCAGGCGATGGTAGGCGACAAAACAATAATGTTCAGACTGTCCGACAAAGAAATGTATTCGTCAATGAGCGTGCTTACGCCAAGCCTCATTATAGACAGAGGAATTGCCTTGCACAAAATGATACGTTTGATAACCATTGCGCTTGCCGGCGGAGGATACCTCAATTTTATGGGTAACGAATTTGGACATCCTGAATGGATTGATTTCCCGCGTGAAGGCAACAATTTCAGTTATCATTATGCTCGGCGTCAATGGCAACTTGCAGATGATAAATTATTGAAATATCAATACCTGCGTAATTTTGACGAAAATATGATAAAACTTGTAAAAACACACAATATATTTTCGAAACAGCCAAAACAAATTGTATGTAATAACGGCGACCATGTTATTATTTTTGAACGTAATGAATTGATTTTTGCGTTTAATTTTCATCCCACCCAGTCATATACTGATTATGGATTTGAAGCAGGCAAAGGAAAATATAAAATAATACTTGACAGCGACAGTGAAAATTTTTATGGCTTCCAGCGCAACGACGATAATATTATCCATTCAACCAAACGTGAAAACGGAATTGACATGCTGAAACTTTATCTTCCGAGCAGAACAGCCATGGTATTGGCAAAATGCAAATAACAGTTTTTTGAAACTCTGCGCAGTATTTATCATTTTCAACTGTCAACTGTTTAGAATAATGTAGCGACTGCTTACCATTATTAACTGTATCGCCTTGCAAGGGTCTCTCTTGCTAACGTTTTTTAATTTCGACAACGAATGTCGTAATTATATTTTTTTTACTTTTGCAAACTTTTATTTTTACGCGCATGCATCGCAAGATTATGAATTTGACAAGCAACAAAAATATATTCAATATAGCATATCCCGTTTGTTTAACATTGATAGCTCAAAATATTATCAATGTTACAGACACTGCCTTTCTCGGACATTTGAGCGAAACTGCGCTCGGCGCTTCTGCTATTGCAGGGATGTTTTATATTGCGGTGTACGTTATTGGTTTCGGATTCAGTCAGGGAGTGCAAATACTGACAGGAAGACGCAACGGCGAAAAAGATTACGCAAAAATAGGACTGATATTCAACAACGGTTTGATTTTTAATTTGCTGCTGAGCATAATAATATTTGCGTTTTCATATTTTTATGTTCCTCAAATTGCACGTTTTCTGATTACATCCGATGATGTTTATTATGCCGTTCTCGAATATCTCGACTGGCGCATATATGGATTTTTCTTTGCGTTTCTCAACATCATGTTTCGCAGTCTGTATGTAGGAATCACCAAAACGGGCGTGCTTACTGTTGCGGCAATCATTACATCTGTTGCCAACGTTTTTTTTGACTATGCAATGATTTTCGGAAATTTCGGATTCCCCGAACTTGGCATTGCAGGCGCAGCCATTGCTTCCGTTATTGCCGAATGTATTACATTTTTATTTTTGCTGGGATATACAGTATTGAAGATGGATACCAAACGGTATGCTCTTTTCCATTTAGCAAAAATAGATTTGAAAATTATTAAGCAAATGCTCAGTCTGTCGATTTTCATAATGTTTCAGTTTTTCCTTTCAACCTCAACATGGTTTTTGTTTTTTATATTCATCGAACGCATGGGAGAACGACCGCTTGCAGTAACCAACATTGGGCGAAGTCTGTACATGTTGCTTATGATTCCCGGAATAGCGCTGTCAACAACTATAAGCACAGTAGTAAGCAATCTTATTGGCGCCGGACGCAAAAACGAAGTTTTGCCGTTTATAAACCGAATGATAAAAATAACTTTGATAGCGGTTTTTCCGTTTATGATGTTCACATTTGCTTTGCCCGAAATTATAACTCAAATCTACACTAATGATATTGACCTTATAAAGGCAAGCGTCCCTGTGATACGCGTTGTGTCGATAGCGATGATATTTTGCGCTGTTGGCAATGTGATATTCAATTCGGTATCAGGAACAGGAAATACGCGAACAGCATTTTTAATTGAATTTGCAACGATGTTTTTCTACATATCATATATTTACTGCACTGCAATTGTATATCCAAGTACAACCGCTATCGTGTGGCTGTCGGAATTTGTATATTGGATATTGATTGGCGCAATGGGATATTATTATCTCAAAAAAGGCAACTGGCAAAAGAAGAAAATATAAGATGTAAAAAGTATCAATCTTTCAATACGGCGCTGTTTGATTTTCCAAATATTTTTACTGTTATTTTGTTTATGCTTAATAATATATAACGGTTAGTAAGGAATAACTGCTTATTGTTTACATTCTATCCATTCCTCAACAATAATTTCGGCATTTTTCAGGGCTTCATTTAAATTATCGTTCAAAATAATTTTATCAAAATTACCTGCATACGAAAGTTCTTCGTCTGCGCGACTTACGCGCTTTTCTATGTCATCAACTGATTCTGTGGCTCGCACAATAAGCCGGCGCCGCAGTTCCTCAAGCGAAGATGGCATTATAAATACCGACAGCGCTTGATTTCCATACGTTTCCTTAATACGTAAGCCGCCTTTTACATCTACATCAAATACAATGATTTTCCCTTCATTCCATATACGTTCGGCTTCACTTTTCAACGTTCCGTAAAGGCGTCCTTCATAAACTTCTTCGTACTCAATAAATTTGCCCTCTTCAATTTGTCGCTTAAATTCGTCTGAAGTTATAAAATAATAGTCCTTACCTTCTATTTCGTCATCGCGTTTTTTGCGGCTTGTTGACGAAACGGAAAATTTAAGTTGCTGATATTTTGCCAGCAAATGCTTTACAATTGTGGTTTTCCCCGACCCTGATGGCGCTGAAAAAATAATTACTTTATGTTGTGATTTTGTTTGCATTTTTGTAATATTTATATAAAGAATTTATAAAATATTTAAAATCTGTTCTTTAATTTTTTCCAGTTCATCTTTCATCTGTATAACAAATCGCTGAATATTTACATCATTCGCCTTTGAACCTAATGTGTTGATTTCGCGACCCATTTCCTGACATATAAAACCTGTTTTCCGTCCCGGATTTTCTTCGGTTACCGTTTCGCGAAAATAATTGCAATGCTGTTTCAGCCGTACTTTTTCTTCTGTTATATCAAGTTTTTCAAGATAATAAATCATTTCCTGTTCAAACCGATTTTTGTCGATTTGCGCTGTCGGAATAAATTCGTTAAACAGATTTTCGATTCGTATTTTTATTTGATTTATGCGTTCTTTTTCAAATGGCTCTATTTGCGACAGCAGTTTTTCGATATTTTCTACATGATTCAGAATATCCGCGATCAGCGCCTTACCTTCTTCTTCGCGATACAGATTGAATTTCGCCAGAGCCTCGCGAAAACAGTTCAAAACATTTTCTTTTTCTTCTTTATTTTCAGTGTTTTTATCAGCATCGAATACGCCCGGAAGGCTTAATACAGCTTTCAATATTTCTGGCGAATTAGCATCAATTCCCATTTTGCCTGCAATTGATTTCAGTTCGTTGAAATACGCAACAATAACATCGCTGTTGATATTAGATGACATATTTTCAGCAGCCACAGTATAGCTTATTAGCACGTCTATTTTGCCGCGTTGAGCAACTTTTATCAGTTCTGCCCGAAGATCGGATTCGTAATCGCGATATGCTGCAGGTAAACGAAATACAGCATCAAGTTGTTTGCTGTTGATAGAGCGAATAGCAATATAAATTGTTTTGTCTGCCAGTTCACATTCTATTTTTCCAAAGCCTGTCATCGATTTTATCATAATATTTTCATTTAATTTGCGGCACAAATTTAATCATTTAATCAGAAATGATTTTATAATTTATTAAATTCAGGTATTAGTCGCCAGCGTTAACGCATTGAGTTAGCAATAAAATTGCATTATATATCAATAAGATGTAAAGTTAATAAGGAATGACTGAGTGCTGAAAAATCAGTTGAAAGTTAACAGTTGAAAATGTATGGGAGAAAAATTTTTCGCCTGAAAATCACCCCCCCCCAAAGTTGTGAAACTGTGCGGGGTTTTGTTTTTCTGCCAGTCCGCCTGTGAAGCATTACAGAAAAAATTATCATCCGACAGAATCAATCAAACCGATATGTTTTATCTTTGCA
>JAISNL010000180.1 GCA_031276235.1 Prevotellaceae bacterium
ATCGAACCAATTATCGGACACTTGAAGACATATTTTCGGGTGGCACAGAATTATTTGCATGGAGTTAAAGGCATGCAAATCAATGCATTCGTGTCGGCAACGGCATGAAATTTGAAGAAAAAGATGGAAATATTATTAGAAAAAGCAAAACGATTTTTTTGTTCAATTTTTATTCGCCGTTTTTTTCCAAAAGTTTCTCATTAATGCCGCATGAATTTGATTGGTAAGGAGGGACTAAATAAATTTCTAACCCATAAAATATATAAAAAATGAGTAGATTAAATGAATTTAACTTGAATTTGTTCAACACGATTTTTGAGCAGAACACGTTCCTGCAATGACGAAAAATCAGTTGACAGTTGACAGTTTGTTGTGTGTCATCTTTTCTGCTTTTTTGTGTCAACCTATAGCAGGACATGACATCTCTCAATTATATAGCAAGCGCTTGCAAAACGTTGAATTTGCAAGCGCTTTAACTTATGTGAACTTTTTTACTGTTTGTTCATATTAAGCATTATGCCGTTACTGTTTCCAAGCATGTAAGTAGGCAGTATGCCATTCCATTTGTTTATCCATTCCAGCTCTACTATTTTGGGATTATTAACTACCGACTGTCCTTTTATTTGCAATGCCTTTGCTTCTCCTTCGGCTTTCTGTATTGCAATGTTTTTATCAATTGCTGCCTGTATTTCCTGTTCTCTTTTCTGTTTTGTTATTTCTATTAGCGTTAATACCCGCTGTTCTTCGAGTTTCTTTGCATTGATAGCCTTTTCGTATTCTTCATTGTAGTAAACTTCGCGAATGTCTATCTGTTCTAATATTAAATGATACGACTGTACATCCTGTTTCATTTTCTCAAATACTTCATCCTGTATATCCTGCCGTTTGTTTGAATACACTTCGATAGGATTGTATTTTGAAGCGGTAAGAGCCAGCGAACTTTTCAGTTTTGGTTTTATTACATTTTCTTCGAGCCAAAAGAAACGCCCCGAATTGCTTCCGTCCTGTTCGCTTACATTGTCATATATCCACCATGCAAATTCTTCATCAATACGCCACGATGCGGATATGTCGAATCCCATTTTAATGCCGTCAACAGTTGGCGCCCAAATTGTACCCGACTGTGTTGCCGCAGCCTTGTATTCCTTGTAGTCATCAGAATTTTTATCAACTGATCTTGACGATGCACATGTATATACCTGTGCAGTTTTATCCATTAATTTAACGCTGTAAACAGGATTTATCAAATGCCAGCCTGTTTTATAGGTTTGCTGCAAAACTCCGCCGGGAGTTATAACTACTCCACAGGTTTGGGCGGGAATAACTGTTAGAAATAACATTAAAAAAAGCAATATGGCAGGAATAAACAGCAATAATTTGCTGTTCCATATTATAAATCCTGAACGTACTGGTTGCCTTGAACTGCTTCCGCCTTTTTTTTGCCATTCCTCAAATTTTTTGTCGGATGCCTTTTTTATTGATTTTCCGACTGTTGCAATAATAAAATAAATTATTGCCAAAATTGAAATTAAAATTAAAAATGTTTTCATTTTTTTATTTATTATGTTCGGGTTAATACTGTTTTTTATTTATTATTTTATAGATAGTTCTTCCTATAGTTCTATGACAGTAAAAATAAAAATCACTGTTTCAAAAATCCGCAACGAATCAGTAATGCGTCAATTGCAGGTTCTTGTCCTCGAAAACGTTTGTAAAGCGTTGACGGATGCTCCGTACCTCCTTTTTCCAAAATGTTTTTGCGGAATGATGATGCTGTTTCTCTGTCGAAAATTCCGTTTTGTATAAATAATGAAAAAGCATCGGCATCAAGTACTTCCGACCATTTATAACTGTAATAGCCCGCCGAATATCCGCCTGAAAAGATATGAGAAAAGGATGTTGACATCAGGCAACTGTCAACAGTCGGTAATAATTGAATTTTTTTCATCGAGTTTTGTTCAATTTGTTCTGCGTTTTCGGTAATTTCTGACGATATTGAATGATAAGCCATATCGAGCATGCCAAAACCTAACTGGCGAAGTGTGGCATAGCCTTCGTTATAATTTTTGGCTGCAATAATTTTATCAATAAGATTCTGTGGAATAAGTTCTCCCGTTTGATAATGTGCGGCAAACAGGTCAAGGAATTTTTTTTCTACGCAAAAGTTTTCCATGAATTGCGATGGAAGTTCCACAAAATCGCGCATTACGTTTGTTCCTGTAAGCGATTTATAAGTTCCCTGCGCCAATATTCCGTGCAGGGCATGTCCAAATTCGTGAAGAAAAGTTTCAACTTCGTCAAAAGTTAATAATGAAGGTTTTGTTTCTGTTGGTTTGGTAAAATTACATGTAACTGAAATCAAAGGACGAATTTCTTTTCCATCAATAATCTGCTCATCTCTGAAACTTGTCATCCATGCTCCGTTGTTTTTGCCTTCGCGCGGGAAAAAATCAAGATACAGAACAGCCATAAACTTACCGTTTTCGCCGGTAACTTCATAAGTTTTTACATCGGCATGAAAAACAGGAATTTCTTTGTTTTCCGTAAATTTCAAGCCATACAAAGTATCGGCAAGCGCGAAGACTCCCTGTATTACGTTTTCGAGTTTAAAATAAGGACGAAGCGCTTCGTCGTTGACATTATATTTTTCGGATTTCAGTTTTTCGCTGTAGAAACTCCAGTCCCAAGGCATAAACTGTTCCACAAAACCTTTTGATTTTGCGTAATGTATAACTTCTGAAACATCATTTTGCGCCGCAGGCTTTGCCGCTTCAAGCAGTTGATTCAGCAATCGCGTAACATTTTCAGGATTTTCTGCCATACGTTCTTCAAGCACATAATCGGCATAAGTTTTGTATCCCAGCAAATGAGCCATTTTCATTCGCAAATTTGCAATCTGTTTCACAATTTCTCGATTGTCGCAAGCGTTGCCATTTGCTCCGCGCCGATTGTATGCTTTCCACATTTGTTCGCGCAAATGGCGATTTTCGGCATATTTCAAAAACGGAACATAGCTTGGCGCTTGAAGCGTAAAAATCCATCCTTCGCTGTTTTTTTCTTTTGCTGCTGCAAAGGCTTCTTCAACTGTATTGTCAGGCAATCCTGCCAAATCATTTTTATTGATAATGTGCAAAGTATATGCATTTGTTTCGGCAAGCACGTTTTGTCTGAATTTCAACGATAAAGTTCCGAGTTCTTCGGTTATTTTGCGATATTCGCTGCGTTCATCGGCTTTCAGATTTGCTCCGTTGCGTGAAAAACTTTTATATGTTTTTTCGAGCAACATTTTTTGCTCGGTAGTAAAATCAATATTTTCGCGATTTTCATAAATTGCTTTTACACGCGCAAACAGTTTTTCGTTCAGAGTTATATCGTTTCCAATCTCTGTAAGTTTCGGCTGCACCTGCAATGCTATTTCCTGCATTTCGAGATTTGCTTCGGCGCCCAGAAGATTAAAAAATATTTCTTCCGTTTTTGTCAATAATCCGCCGCTTTGCTCCAACTTTTCGACAGTATTTTCAAATGAAGGAGCATCGGGATTATTCGTTATTCTGTCTATTTCTTCTCGCAAACTCCTTATGCCTTCGTCGAAGGCAGGCAAATAATGTTCGTTTTTAATTTTATCGAAAGGAGGCGTTTGGTAAGGCGTATTCCATTCCTGCAAAAGAGGATTGATTGTCGAATTTGATTTGTCAGTTTTACACGAATTTGTTGTAAGTATTGCCATGGCAATTAAAATAAAAGATGTTACTGTTTTCATTTTTTATGTGAATATAATTTAATGCGCAAATGTATATATTTTAAATTTAATATTGCACATTTTGCAATAAATGCTTGCATAAGACATGTAAAAAAGTGAAAAAAATTGTCCAAAACTGTCGTTTAAGACTTTTAGCCGCAAATTTTGAGCAGTGTTATACAATGTGCGATAGTATTTCTGCCTAAATATAATATTCTGTCAAATCAATAATTCCTGCACGAAGCGCATATTTTGTGGCTTCATGCACATTGTTTATTTCCAGTTTCCTGAAAATGTTTCTACGATGCGCATTGATGGTATGAAAACTTAAATTTTGTTCGTACGCAATTTCTTTTGTTGTTTTCCCCTTGGCGATTTCATGAAGAACCGATTGTTCGCTGTTGGTCAGTTTATCGTGTATTATCTGTTCGGGAACGCCTTCATGAAGTATTTGCAATGCCATATCGCACAAATATATTTTGCCATAATACGCTTTTCTAAGCGCTTCCATAATATCTTCTTTGCTGTCTGTTTTCATCACTACGCCGAATAACTGCTCCGACAGCAATACCTGTCGTAAAAAATGTTTGGACAAACCATCTGAAAACAGCAACCACAACGATTGCGGATAACGCTGCTTGAGATTGATTATTTGAGATTCGGAAAAATCAAATAATGTATAGTCAAGCAATACCGCAGCATCCGCATATAAAGAAAGACATTTCATCAATTCTGCGCGGGATGATACCTTGCTGACTGTTTCATACAGTCTTAATTCGCGCAGTAACGATAATATTCCTTCACATGTTATATCTTGATTGTCTGCTAAAATAAAATGACGTTCCATTATAATAATAAAATATATTTGCAATGCTTATATTTTGGTTGGTGCAAAAGTAGTATAAAAACATTGCCTGTTCAAACGGATGCGAAAAAATACCATAAATGTGTTATATCCAAATAGCATGGGACGTACTATCTTTGCGAAAATTTTTAAATACATACAGATATGGCAAAAATATCAAAACAGTTAACAGACTTAATAGGCAATACGCCTTTATTGGAATTGGCATCGTATTCAAAATCGAAGAATATAGATGCGCACATTATCGCCAAGCTCGAATATTTTAATCCTGCCGGAAGCGTGAAGGACAGAATAGCGCTTGCTATGATTGAAGACGCCGAAAAAAACGGAATACTGAAACCCGGAGCGACAATTATTGAACCTACAAGCGGAAACACAGGAGTCGGTTTAGCTTTTGTATCGGCTTCCAAAGGATACAAACTTGTGCTTACCATGCCTGAAACCATGAGCATTGAACGGCGCAATTTGCTTAAAGCGCTTGGCGCTACTCTGGCGCTCACTCCCGGCGCCGACGGCATGAAAGGCGCTATTGCCAAAGCCCGACAGTTGCACAGTGAAATTGCAGATTCTGTGATTTTGCAGCAATTTGAAAATCCTGCCAATCCCGAAATTCACAGGAGAACGACAGCACAGGAAATTATTCGCGATACGGACGGAAAAGTAGATATTTTTGTTTCAGGAGTAGGAACGGGCGGAACTGTCAGCGGCGTTGGCGAAGTGCTGAAGAAATTAAATCCCAATGTGATTATTGTTGCTGTCGAACCTAAAGATTCGCCTGTATTGTCGGGAGGAAATTCTGGGAGCCACAAAATACAGGGTATTGGCGCAGGCTTTGTGCCAGATACATATAATCCTGACGTAGTTGATAAAATCATACAGGTATCTAACGATGATGCCGTTCGCACAGGTCGTGAACTGGCAAAAACAGAAGGCTTGCTTGTCGGAATATCATCAGGAGCGGCAGTTTATGCGGCTACTCGTCTTGCATTACAGACCGAAAATAAAGAGAAAAATATCATTGTCATTTTGCCCGATACCGGCGAAAGATACCTTTCTACCATACTTTACGCCTTTGATGAATATCCACTTTAATATCTTATTGGCAGCGTGATGACCAAACACCAGTTGAAAGTTATTTTTTACTATTTGCTATTTAGTGATAAAAATAAATAAAATGTAATAAACAAACCTCATTTTTACTTAATTTTTCCGACAAAACAACCACAGTAGTCGCTGCTGAGGTTGTTTTGTTTTTTTGAATTGGATGAAAATCAGGTTTAACAAAATAATTAATAAAAACATTCTGGATTGCTTCACCCTTCGGGTTCGCAAAGACGCGCTGCATGATTGATCAACTGTCAACTTTTTTTAGGACGTGACAAGTAAATAAAAGATGCCCACACATCAATCACATATAATCAACAATATAGCCAAAAGGCTTTATAACTACACATTCGACAACGATTACGGCAATATAAATGTAAACACAACTAACAACTTAATGGATTACACGCCAAATGCTGAACATCTCGCCAAATGGCAATGGGAAATAATCCGCTATCCAGCGCTATTCACAGATCCTTTCGGCGGAGATGAGGAGGGGATAGGAAGTGCTTATGGAACATATGTAAAGAATTATATAAAGGATATTCGTTGTTTAAGATATAATGATAATTTTAATTATAAAAGTTCATTTAAATATAATTATGGGGAATACAAATATGATTCATGGGCTTATCCGTTATTACTAGATAATGTTGATTATGGTGCAATATGAGTTTGGTATACATGTCATGATGATGAAATTATTGATATATCAAAAATAAAGAGGCAAGATAGTTATGTGTATGTAGGCGATGATAATGGTTGTCAATTAAAATTTTTGGTAAAAAAAGGTTATTATGATTCTCCTGAGTATGCGGAGAAATTTCTTGACTATTTAACAGTAGCGAAAAGTAAATATAAATCACAATTCTACAATTTCATAGTAAAAATGAGTAATGAATCATATGATAACATTATCAGAAAACTATTAGAGATGCCATCTTGTATGCATGAAATGTTAACTGCAAGTTGGCGATTCTTCTTTTTTGAAAAAATAATAAATCAAGATAATCTAATTACAGAACAAGAATCTTTATGTTTAGACATATTGTTAAGTACGGAAAAAGATTCAAATGAAGCAGAAGAACTGTTATCAAATATAAAATCAAAACAATATGAATATAAATTAATAAAAAATGTACCAAAAATAAATTCAATTGAATTTGACCATATTGCTAATGGGTTGTCAAAATTATACTATACACAAAGTAAAGAGAAAATTTTAACAGAAGGAGAAAATATTAGTGAAGCAAACCTTTATGTTTGGCAACCGCTTGGAAATGTTTATAATAATTATCAACAATGGATAAATAATCCCTCATTATCTACGCTTTATAACTATTTTTATAAATCAACAACTTATATATTTTTTATTAATATCTGATCCAAAATAATAAATATTTTTTTCCCTATCTACATTCCCTGAAACAAGATTCCAGAAATATATAGGTACATTACTTATAGAATATTTATGTATAGCGTGTTCATTATCAATAAACAGTTTATCAAGTT
>JAISNL010000053.1 GCA_031276235.1 Prevotellaceae bacterium
GTGAGTGCATTATCCGATAAACGTTGGTAACATGTATTCAACCTCATAATGTTTTGATATAAAGTCCTTAACCAAAGCAGCAGACCAGTTCGCTGTATTGTAACCATGTTGTTCTGGACTGTCCAACAATACGGATTGCAACTCATATAGTTGATTTTCCGTCAGTTTACGAGGACGACCGCTACGGGCTTTATCCAATAAACCATGCGTCCCTTCTGCATCAAAACGGTTTATCCAATTACGAATCTGTTTGAAGCTTACGTTGTACAATTCTACCAAGGCGCGACTTGACATACCCATAGATGATTGATAAACAGCATAAATGCGAATACCTAATTTGTGTTTTGCATCACCATCTATGATTACTTTAATTTGTTCAGATGTATAGTTCTCCAATGCTTTTACTTTACGTCCCATAATATTTTTATTGTTTCTGATGACAAAGATATATAATATGTGTATTTATTTAAGGATAATTATATAATAAAAATTAATAATCAGGGGAGAGGGAAAGGGTGTTGAATGTTGAAAATGTAGGGGCGAAAAATTTTTCGCCCCTACATTGGTTTCTCTGTATTGGCTTACGCCGAGCTACGGTTGTGGCATTATACATTGTATTACATTAGCAAAATAAAAACAAAGAGGACGATTTTTTATAATCATCCTCTTCGTTTTTTGCTGCGCAATATGTTATTTGCGTTTTGGCTTTGTGAAATAGTAGCCAATAGAAAGTTCTATGCTTCCGTTGTTGTTGTTTGATATTTTGGTTAAATCAAAATCGTAGGCAACGCCTAAACGGATGCGCTCGGTAACAAGTGATTCAAAAATCAGCGATATTGCATCATATTGGCAGGTTTCTTTATCAACATCGGTAAACCATAATACTCCGGTGCGATAGCTTCCTCCAATCCAAAATTTTTCGTGAACCTGCAACATTGCGTTTACATCTACATTAACAGGATTTTTGAAATCGCTTTTTAATAAAGTTGATGGAAGCAATTTTACCTTGTCGCTTAATGGAATAATACCTCCAAACGTCAGCAAATAATTTGCATCTGCCCGCATTATATGCATTGTTGATTTGTCTGCTTTGTTTGAAAGTATTCCCAAAACCGATAAACCTGCATAAAAGTGTTCTGTATCGAAATAAACGCCTGCATCTATACTTGGTTTCCAAACGTTTTCGGTATTGACTACTTTTGGGTCAATTATATCATTATAGCTTGCAAGTTTTGACTTGTTGACTCCATAGTTTACAAATCCGCCCGACAAACCGAAACTTAAACGTCCGCTGTTGCTGACTTGGAAACGGAATGCGTAATCAACCATAAAACTGTTTGTATAATTTGCTCCTATCTGGTCGTTAACATAAATAAAACCGAGATTTGAACCGTGTGCCAAACTGCCATCAATGTTGAACATTGTTGTTTGCGGCGCTCCGTTGAATCCTATCCACTGTTTGCGGTACAACAGGTTTGCAAACAGCGCATCTCTGCTGCCTGTATATGCAGGATTGATATATGTGCCATTGAACATGTATTGTGAAAAAAGCGGAATTTGCTGTGATTCGGCTTTATTGGTACTCACAATTATTAATATGCTTATGATTAATGTTATTTTTTTCATATTCTTATTTAATTTTTGATATTAATTTTATTTTAATTTTAATGAGTAAAATCAATTGGAGTAAAGAGTAAAAAACATGTTAATATTTTTCACTCTTCATCTCCGCTTTTTTATTTATTCAAATGTACATATCCTGTTTTTGTTGTAATTGCTCCGTTTGCATCTATCAGACTGATACTAAAGAAATATACATCGTTGGGCAGATTGTTGCCGTTCCATGTGTTGTTTCTGTAATTTTTAGCTCTGAATATTTCAGTTCCCGAACGGTTGAAAATTCTTAATTCGTTTTGCGGATATGTTTCCAATCCGTGTATGTAGAAGAAATCGTTTTTTCCATCTTCATTTGGCGTTACAACTTTTGGCAAAATAATTTCATCTTTCAAATCTCCTGTTATTGTGCAGTGAACATTCACAATATTATCAAGCACATCAGCCACAATCATGTCGCCGTCAATGGTTACAGATTTATTTCCTTTCCATGTTCCGCGCCACGTGTATGTATAAGAGTTTGCTCCGTTGCCTTGCGCCTGCAATATGAGTTTTTTGCCTCCAAGCACAACATCGCCGCCTGCAATGGTATTGCCATCGTAAGTTGCGTTAATTACAGAATTTGTTGCGTGTCCGCTGTTTTGCAATCCGTACAGTACTGTGAAATATGAAAGTCCGAAACCTGTTGTTCCGTAAATAACCTGATCTTGCACTTCATTTTCGCCATCATACAAACGGTATAAGCCATCTTCTACATCTTCAAATGTTACGCTTCCGTCGAGATTATCTACTCCAACGAATTTTACCTGTCCGCCTTGATTCAATGTAAATGTTTTAGCATGATCAATCCATGGATACAAATCTTTATTGATAAACAAAGTTACTTTTTGAAGCGGTTTCTGTTCGGTAGTAAAGTTCAAAACGGTATCGTTCATCACTGCTCCCGTTTCGTCAACAAAATCTCTAATGTTTAACGTATAGTTTGTATCGTAATCCAGCGTACCTGTGAAAGTTAAAATAATTGTTCTGTCATCGGGCGACCAGTAGGGTGTGGTAAAAGATCCGATAATACTTGCGCCGAGTTTGATTTCGGCTACGCCTGTTATCAATGAATTCATTTTTTTGCTGAATGTTATTGATACATTATTAAGATTTATCGAAACATTTGTCGCTCCGTTTGCAGGTATGGCGCTGATAATTACAGGCTGCGAAGTTGTAGTAAAACTGTTATTGGAATTTTCGTCCATCTGCGCATTTGAACTGCTCTTGAAGCCCGATATTTTTATTGTATAGTTTGTAACGTAGTCGAGTTGTCCTGAATAGGTCAGCGTTACTGTTTTGTTATCGGCACTCCATTGCGGAGATGAAACAGAACCTGTTACGGCATTTGTTTGAGTATTTATAATTTCTACTGTTCCTGCAACGCCTGTATTCATTTCCTGATTGAAAGTTATGGATACGCTGCTAAGATTAGTCGAAACATTTGTTGCTCCGTTTGCCGGCGTGGTACTTTCTACCACAGGTTTATTCACCGTTGTAATAACTATATTCGATTTCGATGGAGCGGGAGTAGTGAAACTGTTGTCCGCTTTAGGCAGCGCAAATACTCTTAATCTTTCTGTTGCATTATCGATAGAATAAACATTATTTGCCACGTCAAACGCAACACCTGCGTTATAACCGCCGCTTCCAATCGGAATATTATATTTCAAAGTCAAACTTGGAATTCCTGATACATCAAAATTTATGTCAAACACTTTGAGCGAGCCTATGGTTGTTCCAATAGCCAGCAAAGTATTATCGGCGCTGATGGCTAATCCTCCTTCATACGAACTTGTTATATCAGGATGCGAACCAAAGTTTGTTACTACGCCTGTTGATGCTGCATGCATTAAAGATGGTATTGCAGTATTATTTGTTACTCTAGACTGAGAAATCCACCAACCGCCTGAGGTATCGGGAACTATACAGGAATTATAGTTTTGTTGCAAGTTTCCATTTAAATTATCATCATATACGACTGCGCTTGGAGCGGTTGTCCACGGCAGTGTAGCAGTGCCTATATCGTATCTGTTTATATTTCCAGAATAAGAATAATTACCTGCATCAAAAGTAAACAGTTTAGCGTTAACGCCTGTATCTATTACCCTGCAATGCGCAATACGTCCATGTACGCTAAGGTTGCCTATTCCCGGTGTAAATACAGCTGTGAAATTTTCTGACGGATTTGCAGGATTCATTATCCAAATACCCGCATGTGCTACGCTGTTATCAGCCATATAAACTTTTCCATCAGGCGCAACGGATACACGATAAAGTCTTCCTATATTATCACTCCAATCTATTCCACCCGCATAAGCTGTTGATCCTTGTTGTGTTGTATCGCTAAATGCAGAATTTAGAATATAGATGCCTCTTGTTGTAGTTCGAGTTGGATTCGGATTGCCTACCGCAACAGTTCCATGTGCGCTTTCCGTAGCGTAGATACGTCCGAAAAATGGACTTTCAAAGCTGTTATCAACTGCAACATCGCGAGGTCCCCAAAATAAAAATTGAGTATCATCATTCGATACTTTTGTTGGTTCGGTAGCGCTGTTAGACCTCATTGCTCCTGTTGCGGTTATCGACCATTTGTAAGTACCTGCCTGCAAACCTGTAATGCTTGTTGTAAATTGATGTACGCCTCGAGTGCGGTCAGCAGCGGCTGTAACGGGAATATCTTTTATTGTTTGGTCGTTGCTGTCCAATATGTGAATAACAAGCGATGATGCTTTTGCATTCAATGTATATTTGAATGTAAATTCTACAGAATCGGCAGTAGAAAGGTTCAACTCGGATGCATAAATATTGGCTTCGTCAACAAGGATATTATTAACAACTACAATCGAATTTGCCGGCGCCGGCGTTGTAAAACTGTTGTCAACTTTGGGTAAGGTAAATACTTTAAGCCGCTCTGTAACGTTATCTACCAAATAAAGATTTCCTGCAACATCAAATGCTGCATCATGAGTTTGTGCGCTTGTTCCTGTTACAAGTTCATGTTTCAATATCAGATTTGAAACTCCTTCTGCTCCGTAATTAATTTCAAAAACTCTTGCTATTCCTACTTTTGTACCTATAGCCAATAAATTTCCATCGGGGCTGACAGCCATTCCTCCTCTGTTTGAACCCGGAACTTTAAGTTCGGAAGTTCCATCTTCCAGAATCTCGCTGTCGTTAGCGCTGTTATAATCTATAACGCCCGCAGAATTTCTATGTACCAGAGGAGGCACGCTTGCGCCGGAATTGCCATCTGATCTGTATTGAGATGCAAACCAGCCTCCGTTTCCATCATATTCAATAGTTCCGTAGCCATTTTGAAAATATGATCCCAAACTTAATATTTCACTTGGCGCAGCCGTCCATGGCAATGCGCTTAAATCGCCAATATCGTAGCGGTTTATAGTTGCCGAAACAGGACTGTTTACTCTATCCATGATAAAAAGTTGCGTGCCTGCGCCGCTGCCTAATACGTAAGCGCTTTGAACAGGATGATGAATTGTTGTGCCGCCGTTTGTAACTTCGCCTGTTGCCGTATTGCGCGTGCCGCCGAATACGGAAGTAAACGCCGCAGAAGGATTTGCAGGATCCATTATCCAAACGCCTGAATTAGCATAATGCGAATCGGGTATATATACTTTCCCGTCAGGGGCAACATGCAAGCGTAAAGGTCCATATTGATAACCTGATTCTACAGGATCTAACCATCCTACTCCGCCTGCATAACTTGTATTTTGCTGATTTGTTGTATCGGCAAAAGCCGCATTAAGAATATAAATGCCATTTTGCGTTGTACGTCCGCCTGCAACGGGTCCGCCCCAAGATTCGGATACGTATATTCGTCCGAAGAAAGGACTGTCGAAACTGTTGTCGATGGCTACGCCGCGCGGCGAATAAAACTGAAATGGCGCAGAGTTGTCGGATATTAACGCGGGTCTGTCAACCGAACCTGCTTTTGCTGTAACCGCCCATGTATAAGAACCGTTGGGAAGCGCGTTTGCAAAATCGTATTCAACAATGTTTACGCCTTTTGGCAATGCTCCAGTAGTGTGCGAAGCCGCCAATACAAAATTTTCATCATAGAATTTTATATCAACCGATTCGGCGTTTTCGTTTAATGTGAACTGGAATTTTTGGTCGGCAGTTATTGAAAGTTCCGAAGCGTATATATTTGCTTTTACAGGCAATGGAGT
Source organism: Prevotellaceae bacterium (assembly GCA_031276235.1). GTDB lineage: Bacteria > Bacteroidota > Bacteroidia > Bacteroidales > UBA932 > JAIRKV01. The sequence goes on from JAISNL010000053.1 coordinate 5,847, forward strand.
TGTTCGGTATCGTGCAATTCCCTGATTTTTTGCCAAAATTATAATTTCAATATCGTAATTATCAACCTTTGCACCTGCTGTCATATAAGTTGCTGCTGTTGCTCCAAGTCCGGGATTGGGATATTTTTCGGATATTTTCACAGCGTTATCCAAACCACTGGTAACATCAAACAGAACAAAACCTACGTTTGCGGTTGATGTTTCGCAAACAGGCGCGGCAAAATATGTGTGCTGTGCATGACGGAAATAGATGCTTCCGCGTGCTGAATTATTAATTGTATAACCCGACTGTTCGGTAAAAACTCCTTTTAATGTTAAAGGATCTCTGTCGGGTTTAGACCAGTCAAACTGATATTCGGAAGGAAGTAAAATATCGCTGTCCAAATAGATATGGTCGCGGTCGCCAGAAGGTGATATTGTAAATATTGGATGTGTTCCCCATAATGCTTCGGTGTAATTTGTCGCATCCATCATATATTTGTATCCCAATCCCTGCACAGGATATACTGTATCCAAATATTCCAAGCCAATAACACGAATTTGTTTTGATGCCGATGTTGTTACGGAAGTAGTATAAACTCTTACATTCCAGCGCGGACCGCTTGCCGTAAATGTTTCGCCTACAGTTCCTGTTCCCCAGTTTGCCTGATTTTGCGTTTCAAAAAGCAAAGTAGGATTGGCATCATCATTATCCCATGTATAAACTTTAAAATAGCGTCCGCCTGTTTCGGGTAATGCAATATCTTCCTTATTGCAGGCAAGCAGATAATTATCGGCTGTGAATGCAATGTCGCTGATTATTGAATGTGTTCCGCCCGATATTCCCGTCAAACTGAGTTCTTTTATCAGACTGTAACTTGAAGCGTTATATACGTATATTTTGGGTTCGGTGGTTAATACATAAAGTTTATCGTTGCGGTGAATTACGCGTTTAATATTTGTTGCATCCGTAAGCCACGCTGGTTGAGTGTTATTTACCTGAGTAAAATTGTAATTATTCAGAGCGACAACTCCTGCGGACTGTGTGGGATTGGGATAGTCTGCCACATAATCGCGCGGTACGGGTACGTTTTCGTTGTACAGTTGAACTTTTGCATACGCTATTTTACCTGCTTCCACAGTAATATCAACAACAGTATCGGTGATATAGTCGGTAGCCTCAAATTTCAATTTGTAGTTGCCGGGCGTCAAGTTGTAGAAGGCAAAAATTCCGTTATACAAAGTATCGGTTGTATATGATTGCAGTTCGGTATTTCCGCTTGCATCAAACAGCATTACTTTTGCGCCGTTCAAAGGTCTCCACTGGTCTGGACTTCCTGTTCTGTATTTATAACGCGGATGCGACATTTTTTCATTTTCGCTTTTCACCCAACCTCCGATAGTTCCTGTGTTGGGCATGTCGGCGTTGAAGAAACTGTGAAAAAATTGAAAATATCTGTATGCTTCGAGATTACAGTAATCCCGATTTAAAAGCCTGTGTGTTTCCGGTTTATAATCGTGAAACGAACCTTCGGAAAGGAAAGCTTTGTAAACTAAACCTCTTAAAACTCCCAAATATGGACATGCAGCGTGATAAAAATCACAGTCGCCTCTTATTCTCACTGTTGTAGAACTCCACGATGTGAGTTGGTTATCAATCATAAATGGCCAGCATGCCGTAGCATATTCCTTAGTGCCGGGAGTAATAGATGCAGCATCCGTGCCTGAATATAAAAACAACAGATAGTTTGTACTGTTATCTGCCGACCCGTTTGCATTGCTGTGTATTGATAAAAATCCATCGGGTTCAAAAGCGTTAGCTTCGGCAACAATATCAGATAATGCTCTGTCATCTTGCGTTCTGTTTTGCGTACGCGAAATCATAACCGTAGCATTTTGGGACAGTAACAGATCGCGCAAATAAAGACCTTTCATTAAATTGGATTTTGATTCATAAAAACCTAATGTATCGCCTAAATTAAAAGGAATTGTAAGAACATTACGGTCATCGCTGTCGTAACCTCCATGTCCGGGGTTTACATATATTTTTACGCCTGTCAAGTCGGTAGCGTAAATAAAATTCCCTGCAAGAATAAAAAGTAAAAATAGTATAATTTTTTTCATAGCCTGTTCTTATTTTATGTTGATATTCAGTAAATAAATTTCACCTTTTTCGGTATTATATGCAATTTGTCTGCCATCGGGCGAAGCCGCAGGATACATTGCTATATTCGAAACAGGAGTTTGTATTGTCTGGCGCACTTTTCCATTTATGGTTGAAGCAACCAGCGAAGAAGAGATTACGATATTTCCATCATCGTAATCGTCCATGCCTACAATCCATTGGTTGTTCAACCACACGGGCGCGTTCAATTTTCCTAACGACACGGGGTTTGAACCATCAATATTGCAAACAAAAGTACCTTTGGCGGCTACGGTATAAACAATGTGTTTGCCGTCGGGCGATATGCTTGCCCAAAAATAACTTTCGTTTTCGCCGTTAGGTGCAAGCAGTTTTTTGGTATTTCCTTTGTATAATGCCATTTTTCTATCTTCAATAGTGATGAAAGACACTATTTCGGAATCGTTAACATTCGCGCTTTTCACCAAACTTTTGCCTTTCACAAACACAGGTTTGTTCTGTGCAAAAGCAGGAGTCAGTTTTTCACGACCTGCATTTTCTATTTTTACCGCTTTATTGTCGGTAAATGAGTATTGATACAACGACGTGTAACGCAGATTTTTTATAAATTCTGTTTTCTTAAACAAAATTGTTGATTCATCCGCACTTATTTTGACGTCATAGCCGGCTCCCGGCTCTTGTGTCAAAACTTTCACTTCGTGTGTTGCCAGCGTAATTTGCGTTAATCCTTGATAACTTGCAGAGGATGTAAGCAAATACGTTCCTTTCGGACTGAACTGAGCAAAATAAAAACCGCCCCATTCTGTCCCTTTAACCAATTCGGTTGACTTAACCTCAATTTGCTGTGCAAAAGCAGATTGTCCAACCAACAAAATCAATAACAATAGTTTCTTCATGTGATAATAATTTATGTTTGTGATGTTAAAATTTTTGCAAAAGTATAAAAATTAGTATAAGATAACAAACATTAATCAAAAATTAATTTTATTCGAAAGCATAATATATTCCTTATATATTTCATTTTCAGTAAAAACGTACCTGCAATAGAAATTTACGGGCTTTCATTTTTTAACTGTTTTTTTCGATGAGACCTTGTGTTTGTTCGTCAGCGCCATCCTCAGATACAGAGTGGCTTACGCCGATCTACGCTTCTGTTTTATCAAGTTTATTATTCATAGCCAACTTTAATGGTTATTAATGAATGACTGATTATTGTGCAATAAATCGGTAAACTATAGTTCCTGTATGAGATTCAGGCATGGCATCTCTGGCGGCAAATCGCGATATTTTTGCCGCTTCTGTTGCCGATTTGCGCAAACATTCGTCAACCGCCGATACGGCAGAAACTACCTGCGCCTTGACAACATAACCGCTTTGATTTACTTCTATCTGAACGCAAACATCGCCGCCCTGCAAACATTTATAAACAGGCACAGGCAAATACATTGCATCCCAGCCTTTGAGCGTCCATGTTATCACTGACGCTCCTTTATAACTTTCATTGCTCGATGGATTGTTTTGCGGTTTTTTGTAAACCGGTATCTCGTTTTTTGAGGTCTGCAAATCCTGCATTTTTTTTTGACTTGCATCTAATTTTGCCTGCAACTGCCGCGCATCTTCGTAAATTTTTTCATTTATGCCTTTATCATCTTTGAGTATTGATGTTTGCAAGTTTTCGGTATTTACGGCAACGTTACGTATTACTTCGCCGTTGCGTGCGGCTTTGAACAGTTTGTCAACTTCGTCGGCAAGTTTTTCTTTTTCGCGAAGCAGCTTTTCTTCCCTTTCTTTTGCCTCTTCGCGTGCAAAATCAACAGCAATGGTCAATCGGTTTTCGCGCGCCGAATTGATTTTGGAAGCAAGCAAAAACACAAGCGCCAGCAGATGCAGTATAAGAGTTAAATATATTCCCGTCTGATGTTTTTTTATGCGCTGTAAAACAGTTTGTTTTTCTTCAAAAAATATGTCCATATCGGCGCAAAGGTACTAAAATATTCAAACTGTCAGCAAATACGCAAATGCATTATTATGTATTTATCAAAAAAAATATCGGCAATTTTTGTTTGGAGTCATCAACTTTCAAGCATTTTTGTACCTTTACGAAAAATTACATGTAAAACATCTTGTTATGAATAAAAAAGTTTCACGAAGAAAATTTATTAAAACCTCGGCGTTAATAGGCTGCGGAATCGGCTTGGCAGGCGGTGGCATAATGTCAGGGTTCATTAGCGTCCGAAACCGTTTTGACGTAATCATAAAAAACGGACTTGTTTATTCGGGCAACGGCGATTTGCCCGTTGTAGCCGATATTGCCATCAAAGGCGATAAGATTGCCGCAATTGGCGAAGTTGGCGAATCGGCAAACAAAATAATAAATGCCGACAAACTTGCGGTAAGCCCCGGCTTTATTGACATTCATACGCATACGGATACCAATCTGCTGATTTGTCCCGAAGGCGACAGCCGAATTTATCAGGGAATAACTACGGATGTGGGCGGAAATTGCGGTGGCTCGCCTTTTCCGTATTCTGATGTCGAATTTGAAAAACAAAAAAATAAACTGAGGCGCGGATATCCTGCATGGCAACATGTAAATGGTTTTTTTGATGCACTCGAAAAAAACAAAATAAGCATAAATTATGCAAGCTTTACAGGGCATGGAGATTTGCGTTCGGCAGTTGTGGGCGACAATGATATTCCCGCTACAAAAGAGCAGATAGAACAAATGAAAAATCTGCTGCAGCATCAAATTGATTGCGGAAGCATCGGAATATCATACGGACTGGAATATGCGCCGGGCAGCTATGCAAATACTCGCGAACTTGTGGAACTTTGCCGCGTGGTGGCTAAAAACAACGCTCTGTATGCAATTCACATGCGTAACGAAGATGATAATGTAGAAGACGCCATCAGAGAAGCAATAGAAGTTGCGCGGCAGGCGGGCGCTCGCCTCGAAATTTCGCATCTCAAAGCGCAAAATGCAAATAACTGGTACAAAGCTCCAAATATGCTTAAAATGATTGAAGAAGCTTATGCCGACGGAGTGGACATTGCTTTCGACCGCTATCCATATATTGCTTTTTCTACAGGACTTTCTACCTTCATCCCGCTTTGGGCAAGACAAGGCAGTACAGGCGAAATATTAGAACGATTAAGCGACAAAACGAATTTTGAAAAAATAAGCCAATATGCCGAATCGCGCATCAAAAGGCTTGGCGGAGGACAAAACGTAATAATAACTTCGGGAACTGGCGACAATGCCAAATATATAGGAAAAAACCTGATTGAATGTGCAGAAGCTTCGCATCGGCAGGAAACGGATTTTATCCGCGACATGCTGATTACCCACAATGGACACGTAGATATGGTTTGCTTTGCCATGACCGAAGACAATGTAAAAATGTTTCTTGCCCACAAACTCGGTATGCCCGCATCCGATGGATACGTGTATTCGCCCACAGGCGAACTGTCAGCAGGCAAACCGCACCCGCGCAGCTACGGAACTTTCCCGCGTTTTTTTGGCAAATATTGCAGAGATGAAAAAATTACAGACTTGGCAACAGCCATAATGAAAATGACAAAACTGCCCGCAAGCCGAATCAACCTCAAAAACAGAGGAACAATACAGGCGGGCTATTTTGCCGATATTGTAGTGTTTGATGAAAATAAAATTATTGATAAAGCCGAATTTACAAATCCCCATCAGTTTGCATCAGGCATAGAACATGTTTTTGTAAACGGAGCGCACACCATCAATAAAGGAAAACATACAGGATGCAGAAACGGAACAGTTTTGCGGCATGTAACGACGTAATGTATTTTTGTCTGTAACGAATAAGGAAGAATACAAAACAGTTGAAAGTTATCCGATTATTCAGAATCCGACTGAATCCCGTTTAATGCTCGAAGCATTATTCAGTCACTCCTTACGAACTCTGCACTTTATTAATATATAATAAAATAATATCCAAAATACAGAAAAAAATGAAAAAAATTACCATATACAAAACAGCGCGAACTGTTCCGCCAATGTTGAATGACATTATAAACAAGCGTCATGAGTTGGTTCTGCTTGCCGATACGATTGATTGGCAATATTTTGAAAAAGAATTTAAGAATGAAAAGTGGCATTTGTCCGACACAACGATACAGGAAAATTTCACTACATTTCCGACAGATGCTAAATTATGTAAAAAAGTGATAGATAAATGTAATAAGATAGCTAAAAAGACAGGCATAAAACTTCGGCGCACGTAAACTCGCGAGAACAAACAACTTTTGCGCGACACTTACAACGGCAAGCATCACAAACGTGCAAAAAAAGCGAAGAAGTTGCGTAAACGCTTGAAAACCATTGCTAATACACAACTTCGCGATTTGCGACAAAAAATGTCGGCTAATCATGAAAACCAGTATTCAGAAGAGTTGCAACTGTATCAATGCGCAGTTAATCAGCACCAAAACGACAAAAATAAAGTTTACAGTATTCACAAGCCGTTTACAGGTTGCACATCCAAAGGTAAATCGCACAAAAAGTATTAATTTGGAAATAAAATGGGCATTATTACAACAGGAAAAAAGGACGCAAAATTATCATAGCCATAAAAGCCTTCGTCGAAAATCCATATGATGGATACACGATAGAACCATTGCTTAATCAAATGGAAAACAATAAATTAGAATTACCAAAAGAACTCATTTACGACCGCGGAGGCAAAGGACGCAAAGAAATCAAAGGAGTACAAATTCTCACGCAGGATAAGCCCCAAAAGACTGATACAGAATATCAAAAGCGTCAGAAGCGAGAGAGATTTAATTTTTGAGCGGGCATTGAACCAATTATCGGACACTTGAAGACATATTTTCGGATGGCACAAAATTATTTACATGGAGTTAAAGACATATAAATCAATGCATTCATGTCGGCAACGGCATGGAATTTGAAGAAAAAGATGGAAATATTATTAGAAAAAGCAAAACGATTTTTTTGTTCAATTTTTATTCGCCGTTTTTTTCCAAAAGTTTCCTTCATTATTTCGAGCCTGTTCTAAAAACATGTCCCGCTCGCATTTTTGCTTGGTTATCCTTTTTTTGCCCTGCTGATATAATTCCTCTATTCATTCGAATCATAACTCACTCCGAGTGTTTTTCAATAATGAACTTTGCCTGCTTTTTTTGTAACGATAACAACACTAATACTGCTTGCCTATTTGGTTTTTTGAGTACATACATACTACAAAATTAGAAAAAAATTTATTGCGACACCATTTTAGGTGTCGCAAATTTTGTAATCAGCGCATTTACAGAGCATTGCAAAAATACGAATTGAAAAGTGTCGAAGTCAGGGAAATTATGGAATTGCTTTTACAAAAATTTGAATAATAGAATTTGAACCGTAAAAGCAGAACTATGCGAAAATCCACATGTTGATTCATGTGGATTTTCCTTTTTACAAGAATAATGAAGGGGTTTTTATATATCGCCAAAAATCGGCATTATATATTAAATTTGTTTTGCAAAGGCTCGGCGGCGTTTATGCTGCTGCGTTTTG
>JAISNL010000061.1 GCA_031276235.1 Prevotellaceae bacterium
GCTCTGGCCTGTCCTTCTTTTGCATTTGCCATGTCGGTAATGCAAATATAATCATCCTTGTTCCTTTGTATTACAGTTATCTCTGTTCCCTGTACCGTTATTGTTTCTTTTTTACTCATCGCTGTTTTTATTTAAATGATTGCGCAAAAGTAGCTAAAAAAATACAAGTCGCGAAATACAAATAACATTATCCATTCAGCCGTTTGGCGAGATTTTGATTGTCAAGCAGCGATTTCATCTGCGTAATGGCGACGGTGTTGAGTTGCACTAAACGTTCGCCTTGTGCGAGTCCCTGTCGAATAAACAGCGCGTTGATGCTTTCCATGTTAGACAACACGACTAACTGTTCCAACGTGGCATAATCGCGGACATTGCCTTTGCTTTCGGGATGTCTGTCGGTTTGCGGTTGCCGGCATTGAGGGATGGGCTACGCTATGATGATTGGTAATTTTCCCTGTATTTTTGATTTATTTTTACCAATTTTTACGGCACAGAGATACAAAATTCCGCATTATTTTCCAAATATTTTCGCCATTATTCTATTATATGTCAATAAATTGCAGGGTTAGTAAGGAGCGACTGAATAACATATATGCGCCTTGCGTTTTTAACGTTCCTTTTCATCTTTAATTCCGAACAGTTTTAATGCTGTATAAACTTTTCGTTCAGCAATTTTTGCAGGGCGTACATTTCATCCCGATAACGGATAGCCTCGGTAAAATTTAGTTTTTTGGCTGCATCTTCCATTTGCTGTTTGGCGCAGGCAATAGCATTGTGTATTTCGGGTTTGCTCATGTATTTCACAACGGGGTCGGCAACAAGTTCTGTTTGAGATTCAACATATGCGCCATATTCAACATGCCAAGTCTGATTTGAAAAAATGCTCTTGTTTGTTTTCTTTATTTGTTGCGGCACAATATTGTGTTCGCTGTTATATTTTAATTGCCGTTCACGGCGGCGGTTTGTTTCATCAATCGTTTGCTGCATTGATTCGGTGATTGTGTCGGCATACATTATTACCCGTCCGTTGATATTACGCGCCGCTCTGCCTGCCGTTTGAGTGAGCGAACGCGCTGAACGCAAAAATCCTTCCTTGTCTGCATCGAGAATTGCTACCAGCGAAACTTCGGGCAAATCCAATCCTTCGCGCAGCAAATTAACTCCAATCAGCACGTCAAACATTCCTCTTCTCAACCCTTCCATAATTTCGATGCGGTCGAGAGTTTCTACATCCGAATGAATATATCTGCAACGAATATTTATTTTTTCAAAATAATTTGTAAGTTCCTCAGCCATTCGTTTTGTGAGCGTTGTTACTAAAATCCGTTCGTCAAGTTCTACTCGCGCATTTATTTCTTCAATAAGGTTATCGATTTGATTTTGCGTTGGGCGTACATCTATCAGGGGATCAAGCAAACCTGTAGGGCGCACAAGCTGTTCTACAATTATTCCCTGCGATTTTTTGAGTTCGTAATCGGCAGGCGTAGCGCTTGCAAAAATTATTTGCCCCGTTATGTTTTCAAATTCTTCAAAAGTGAGCGGGCGATTGTCAACTGCTGACGGAAGCCGAAATCCGTAGTCAACAAGATTTTTTTTACGTGCGCGGTCTCCGCCAAACATTGCATGAATTTGAGGAAGCGTAACATGACTTTCGTCAACGACAGTAATAAAATTCGGAGGGAAATAATCGAACAGGCAAAATGGTCGAACGCCGGGTTGTCTTCCGTCTAAATATCTCGAATAGTTTTCTATTCCTGAACAGTATCCGAGTTCGCGAATTATTTCAATATCGTTTTCAACTCGTTTTTGCAAGCGTTTTGCTTCCAAGTCTTTTCCCTGTTTTTTGAAATGTCTTACCTGTTCTGTCATATCATTTTCAATTTCCATCAATGCCTGATGTATGCGTTCTTTTGATATGATAAAGATATTTGCCGGAAAAACAGTAATTTCTTCGGGAGTGTCAAAAGCAGTGTTTGAGCCAATATGAAATGATTCGATACATTCAACTTCGTTGCCGAAAAAGGTTATTCTGTAAACAAAATCGCCGTATGCAACGGCAATATCTACGGTATCGCCTTTTACTCGAAATGTGCCTTTGCGCAAATCAAGGTCGTTGCGTATGTAAAGCGCATCAGTCAACGAATATAAAAGTTTGTTGCGGCTTAATTTTCCGCCTCTTTTTATTTTTATTGCGCCGCCATAAAAATTTTCAGGATTGCCGATTCCGTACAGGCACGAAACCGATGAAACAACAATCACATCGCGACGCCCCGAAAGCAGAGAAGACGTTGTGTGTAAGCGCAGTTTATCTATTTCGCTGTTTATTTGCAATTCTTTTGCAATGTAAGTATCGCTCATCGGCAAATATGCTTCGGGCTGATAATAATCGTAATACGACACAAAATATTCGACTGCATTATCAGGAAAAAAATTTTTGAATTCGCCGTAAAGTTGAGCAGCCAGCGTTTTGTTGTGGCTAATCACAATTGCAGGTCTGTTCAATTGCGCTACAACATTGGCAATTGTAAATGTTTTTCCCGAACCTGTAACTCCAAGCAAGGTATTGTACTTCTCGCCCGATTCGATGTTCCCGACAAGTTGCGTTATTGCTTCAGGCTGGTCGCCCGTTGGTTTGTAATTTGCTGTAAGTTGAAAATTCATTTATATTATAATTATCATGTACAAAAGTAATATTTTAAAATAAAAACTTGAAAATAAAATATTCATGTCATGTCCTACTATAGGTTGACACAAAAAATCAGAAAAGATGACAGCCAACAAGCCAATGAACAGGAGAAGTTATATTCGGTACAGTATTTGCTTTAAGGAAAAAGTAGTACAGGAAGTATCGTCGGGTTCGAGTATAGAAGAAGTGCGCCGTAGATACGGAATAAAAGGGACAAACACAGTCCAAAATTGGATAAAGAAGTTTGGACGTATAGAATTGTTAAACGAAATAATATATGTAAAGATGAAAGGAGAGAAAGACGAAATTAAGCG